>CAYRZL010000047.1:0-21260 GCA_964428795.1 uncultured Lachnospiraceae bacterium
CTAACTAGGAATCACCAGTTCCGGCTAATGCCGGTTCTGGCGATTTTATTTTTTTGTTATGATATTTATAAAGGTTAAAACCGCAGAAAATCAATGTAAGTTCCAGAATTACGTTTTCTGCCCTCTCCGCAGATTGCCCGCCTTTTCTGCGTTCTCTGTTTATGCTACTTTCGCATAGTCGATAATTGAAACTTCTTGCATGAATTTCTTAGCCATTTCAACAATCTTTTCCAATCGCTGAACAACGTCAGCCGTATAGATTACCTCGTTACATTCTTGGCATTTATAGCAAGGCACATTACGAATAATTACAAGGCAATTCCCTAAATCCGTAACATCTGTTGTGCATCCCTTTTCTGTGGTTCCTCCACACTCCATACAAAGCATAATCAACGCCCCTTTCTTGTCTTAAAATCGTCTTCCCATTGTTCGGGATTTGGATAATACGCAGTTATTAAATATATATATTCCTCATCATTGTTCAAAACGATATAATATATTTATTGTTCACTGAAAAACCTAAAATCAAACAACTTGAAAGTGGTTTATCATCTTCATACCGTTTGATGATTTCGCCTGTTTCTATGCCCCTTATAACATCATTAACTGTTATATTTCGCTCTGCCAGTCGTTCCCTTGCGTGCTTTGTTAAAGCAATTTTTTCGGGCTTATTCATCTGTTTCAGTGTTTCAATATCAATCACTTTTGCGGTGCTCTCCTTTCTCCCTTTCGGTTTCCTTCTTGACAATATCATTGTATCATAAGTGCATTATTTTAAATATTTTTCCATACTGCTCAATTCTTTTTCGACTACTTCCTTTATAAACGCACTAGGCGTTTTTATTCCAACCGCGCGCATTCTATCTCTTGTTCCGGCCGGGAAAATAACATTTATCCTGTCATTCTTTTTTCGTACGCTCTAACAGCTTTTCTCTGCGCTTCAGTGGTTTTCAACTCTCTATCTCCCATGATTTACCATCTCCATAATTATAAGTGATTTATTATATTATAACCTATGTGCATTTATGTGCATTATAAAGTCAACAAATAAGTGCATTATAATATAATCATTAAGAACAGAATAAACCAAACACAGGAGGAGCAAAGAAATGAAAAAAAGAGAACTTTTAAACAAATTAGATAGCCGCACGGCTCTGATGATGGCAGGCGGAAAGAAATAAAAGTCATTGAACAGTTTGTTTCAGATGCAGATTACAAAGCATTTTGCGAAGCAATCAATATTAAACCCGTAAACATTCATTAGGTGCTTTGTCATGGCGTCATTTTTATCATACTGGGCAAGAATAAGACTTGTCATATTATTAGGTTTAATCATATATGCAATGGCAATTGCTTCATAATCAGCCATGACCTTTATCTTCTTCCAATCTCTTGTTCGCTTACCAAACCAATAAAGGCTATCTTTCCTACAACGCCCTCCAACTCTTGCTGTCTGGCAAAATCAAAGCAGTTTTGCAATAATGCATTCTTTGATTGGATATAAAACAAGCAGATTTTCATTGGTCCTCAGCACAGTCTTTGCAACGCCAACTTCTTTTTTGGAAAACTTTCATGGGAATCTTTGCATAATTGATTGAATGATATGCTGATATCTCTTGTGGTTTTATATAATCCCACCGGAATATATAATAGTCCTACAGATATTGCAGATTTGTGTGCTACCGCCATACTATCACCTCGATTTCATTTTTCATAGTATGTGTAACATCATGGAAATTATTTCAAGGGAATTTTGTTTTGCGCAAAAAAATAATCGCATAAAATGCGATTAACACACATCAGAGAATCCCATTTCTTCTGTTATTTTATAAAAGTTATCACGAGTTATCAGAACATTTGTTCCGCAAAGTTGCTGAAACCCACGTTTTTTCAACAACTTTACGGCTTTTTAAAACGCAACCGGCGGGAATCGAACCCACATCGCAGGAGTCGGAGTCCTGAATTCTATCCGTTATACTACGGTTGCATATATGACGCTGACTGTTTCGAATCAGCGTTTATTATATTAACACACTTTTATCTAAAATGCAAACCTTTTGATTTCTTCTGCAATCATTTCCGGTGTTTTGCCATCCGTGGCAATCGCAATGTCACAGGATGACTCATAAACTGCACGACGTTTCTCCATCAACTGTGCGATATATTCTACGTTCATATGACCTTTTAATATGGGGCGGTCATTGCTGAAACGCACCCGTTCCAACACAGTCTCGGGTGTCGCAGTCAGCAGTACAATCTTTCCGCTCTCCTTCATCGCCGCAACATTTTCCGGACGCAGCACACATCCGCCGCCACAGGATACAATGGCAGATTCCATCTGTGCAATCTCTTTCACCATCTCTGTTTCCCGGTCCCGAAAATATGTTTCTCCATATTTTTCAAACATTTCGTTAATGCTAATACCATTTTTTTCTACAATGGCAGCATCCATATCAATTTCCGGTCTGCCTGTAAGTTTTTTTATTTTCCGGGAAACCGTTGTTTTTCCGGTTCCCATAAAACCAATCAGATATATGTGATTCATCCGTTTACTCCTTCTTCCTCTTCCTTTTCATTTTTCTTTTGAACCATTTACATACTTTCATGCAGTGCATCCAACACCATAGCAAGCCGATCCATCTGCATCTGTCCGGGGGCAGACACTTCTCCGTCAGCGCCAAATGTAATACAGGAACCAAATACTTCTCCTGACACTCTGCTGATCACACCATATTTTCCCATTGCCATCGTCACAATAGGAAGATCCGGATACTGATGTCTGGTATCATTGGTCAGCTTCAAAAGACGCAGCACATCATCCACAGAATTCGGCATCACTGCCAGCTTTGCAATGTCAGCTCCTCCATGATTCATCTGATCCATCAGCATACGCATAATCCGTTCATCGGGAGTCCCGTGAAAATCATGATGGGATGCAATGATCCGTACCCCCATCTTCTGAAATCTGCGAATCTCCTTTTCCGGTCTGCTTGCCTCAAAAAACTCCAGATCAACCAGATCCACACAGCCGGATTTTGCTGCCAGCTCATTCAAATACAAAATCTTTTTCTCCGCCAGATCACTGCAGCCGCCCTGCTTCTTTGTACGGAAAGTAAATAATAATATGGTCTCGCGAAACATAGGTCTGAATGTCTCCAAGACAGATTTCACCGCCTCCGGATCATCCACATGAGCATACATATCCACACGCCACTCTACCATCTGTGCTCTTTTCTCTGTCAATTCCCTGGCCTTATTTATAATATCCTCCGTCTCTGAAGCCACGATCGGCACACAAATCACCGGACGCCCCTCTCCTATGGTATAACCTTTTATTTCAAATGATCCGTTCATACAGATCTCCTTTCCATTAAACTACGACAGATATATGTTACTGTTCAGACAGTCCCTGAGCACTTAGCTGCTCAGGTACGTAAAAACGTGATTCAGATGTGAGCAGGCTCCTTTTGCGAAGCAAAACTTAAAATGAGCCTGCAAATCGTTACTGGAACGAGGTACGAGTGAACAGTAACAGATATATTATACGCTATCATAAAAAAAGGTGCAAGCAATTGACATTTTTTTCAAAACTTACTATCATATATTTATAACAGCTCAGTCAGAAAACGCCTTTTTTATTGGCGTAAACGAACTGCCATATATCATTATTATTATAAAAGGAGTGAATCCCATGAGTTTCAAGTATTTAAAAAAGCTTCCTTCTCCGGAAGAAATTAAAAAAGAGTATCCTCTTGCTCCGGAACTGGCAGCCCTGAAAAAAGAGCGCGACGATAAAATTGCCGACGTACTTCGCGGCACATCAGATAAGTTTCTTGTCATCATTGGTCCCTGCTCTGCGGATAATGAGGACGCTGTATGCGATTATTTAAACCGCCTCGCTCCGGTTCAGGAAAAGACGAAAGACAAGCTGATCATCATCCCAAGAATCTATACAAATAAACCGAGAACTACCGGAGAAGGATATAAAGGCATTGCCTCCCAGCCGGATCCGGAGAAAAAGCCGGATATGCTGGCAGGACTTATTGCCATGCGCAAATTGCATATGCGCTGTATGAAAGAAACCGGACTGACCTCCGCAGATGAAATGCTGTACCCGGAAAACTGGGGTTATGTGGAAGATTTACTGTCCTACGTTGCCATCGGTGCCCGTTCTGTGGAAGACCAGCACCACCGTCTCACGGTAAGCGGTTTTGATGTGGCAAGCGGTATGAAAAACCCTACCTCCGGCGACTTCGCAGTTATGCTGAACTCTGTTTATGCAGCACAGCATCCGCATCATTTTGTGTTTGCCGGGCATGAGGTGGAAACCAGCGGTAACGAGCTTACCCATGTAATCCTTCGTGGTTCCGTCAACAAACGCGGGGCAAATCTGGAAAACTATCATTATGAGGATATTATGCGCCTGATCGATATGTATCAGAGTATGGATCTTGCGAATCCGGCATGCATCATTGATTCCAACCACTCAAACTCCAACAAAAAATACGTGGAGCAGATTCGAATCATCAAAGAAGTAATGCATAACAGAAAGCTTTCTTCCGACATCTGCCATATGGTAAAAGGCGTAATGATCGAAAGCTATATTGAGCCTGGCAGCCAGAAGATTGGCGAACACATCTACGGAAAATCCATCACCGATCCCTGTCTTGGATGGAAGGAATCGGAAGAGCTGCTTTATCATATTGCCGAGACAGCATAAAAGGATTTTATAAAAAGTATATGATTTTATAAAAAACAGACACCGGACCTTCCGATGTCTGTTTTTCTGAATTCAATAAATAAAAGGATTATTTAGCAATGCAAAATGCTTATATAAATATGCTTCCTACATTCTGAGATTCTTTCAATTCTACTGTTTTCACAGCTTCGCCATTGACTTCCAGCGTATATGTACCCGGCTCCAAAGCATCGAATTTGAAATCTCCAAAGTAGTCCGTTACCTCTGTTGCCTCTACTCCATTTCCCTTCAGGGTAACTGCTACACCTTCCACACAATCATCACTTGCAGTATCTACGATACCGCCCGCAATAAAGTGTTTTGTAAAGCGATACAAATTTTTGTAATATACATGTGGATTTGTACCATATTCCGGTTTGTATACCTGAAGATTCTCTGTTTCTACGATCTTTGCCATCTCTTCCGGCTCCAGCTCATAGTATTTCAAAGATTCTGTCGGGCAGCTATGCGCACATCTCGGCATACACGGTTCCTGCTTGGTGTCTAAAATATGAGCGCACATGGTACATTTCTGAGGAACGTTTTTCTCCTCATTCCAATATACACCGCCATATGGACAGAGAGAGAGAACCTCTTTATGACCTCTCGCCTTCTCCGGATCGATCAGAACGATACCATCCTCGCGTCTGGTGGCAAATCCTGCATCTACCATAGCGCACTTTTCACAATGCTGACACATCAAAGCCAGATAAGCCACATCAATTCTCGGGCACTGACCTCTCTCTGTACGGAGCAGTTTTACCCAGCGGTGTCCATGTCTCGGCTGTTCTTCCGTATATGGCATCCAGTTGTTATCTACATGCTCATCCTTACACGCCATGAAGCAATCATTACAGTCATGGCAGGAAGCGATATCCATTACAAGATATTTCTGTTTACTCATCTAATTTTCCTCCCTTCCAGTCATGTCCGGAATATTTCCATGCTTTCTCTGTCCATACCATTTCCATGCATTCAGGATCTTTGTAGAACTGATGAGCCACACGTCCTGCACCTGTTGGTGCTAAAGAGGGCTGATTCCAGGATTCATTTTCCTCTGCACCGCCATGGTTCTTATCCAGCGGCTTCTCCTCATAACCTTCCAGTTCTTTTCTGTCCCATTTCTCAATCTCTACCAGACAATGCTCGGTAGACATACCGCTCGCATATTTTGAGAGGAATCTGGACGGAGTAAGAATGTTGATACATCCGCCTCGGTCTACAGAATGACCCGGCTCACCCAATGGTTTGTATTCTGCGGAAGATTCATAACAGTGACAGGTTCCTTCCGGTACACGCTCTGTTAACTGTGCTGCAAAAATAACAGCTCCTCTTTCGTTGTATGCTTTTACCAGATCATTTTCTTTAATGCCTCGTTTTTCAGCATCAGCAGGATTCATACGCATAATCCAATAATAGAATCCGTCAATCAGTATGCGGTGGTTCTCGATATCATTTACAAAAGAATCTTTGCCATCACCCTGTGTATGGAAGCTGAATCTTGGATGCGGAGACAAAACAGCCAATGGATATTTCTTAATACGGTCTGTATGATGTCCTTCCCAGGAAGGAATGTACATTGGCATCAACGGTCTCTCTGTATCATCCGTATCATAGTGTCCGAAACGTTTCAAGCTGTTGGATACAAATTCAACTTTACCGGACTGGGTCTGAAGTCCTTTCATATCGCACAGATCGCCCGGACGGAATCTGGAAATCCATCCTCTTGTATCCTGCTCTCTTCCTTCAGCAAACCAGCGAAGCGCCGGAGCAGCCGGTTTTCTCTCATCGTTCGGTACGATGAAGTAACCTTTCTCAAAGAATTTATCCCATGTAACAACCTTTGGAAGATCAGAAGCATAAAACATCTGTTTTGCCCATCCAAGCTCTGTCTTGCCCTCTGAGAATACGTCTCCTACATGCAGACGCTCACAGATTGCATTAAAGATTTCGTAGTCAGACATAGACTCTCCAAGCGGCTCGATACATTTCTTCTGCAATGTGATCACGCGGTGATTTGCCTGATTATGAGAATCCGGGTTGTATCCGGAGTTGCTTGCCCACTCACCGATATCCCAACGCTCAAAGTTGGTACATGCCGGAAGAATGATATCTGCAAACGGAACCTCGCCCTCAAACCAGATAGACTGACTTACTACAAAAGGAAGTCTCTTTGTGCGGTACATTCTTGCATAACGGTCTCCCTGTCCCATAGTACCGATATGGGAACCACCGTATTTATAAAGCATCTGGATTCTCGGGTAACCGTTTGCCGGATATTCGTATTTGTGGAACTGCTGTTCCTGGGAATCTCCGACGAAACCTCTTCCCCACCATTCCACATGATCATCCAGAACACATTCCGGAAGTCTCATACGATCCAGATGAACACCTGCTGCTGTACTTAAATTTGATGTCATAGGCTTACTGTTTACACCGTCAAACATCTTATATGCAAATACTGCGCCTGCTGCAGAGTTCGCAGCATCACCACCGATACCACCATCTGCGTATCCCGGGAAATAGAAATCTGAATCAACCGGAACACCCTGTGTAGTACTGTAAATGTTAATACCCGGTTTACCCATACCCTGCATTGTAATAAGGGCAACCATAAGACGTGCCCAGTCCATACCGATTGGGCTTCTGCAGCATCCGCCCCAGCCGCCAAGTCCGCCGGCTGCAAGCATTGTTTTGTTTTTCGCCCATTCACGAGCCAGTGCACGAATATCACGTGCCGGAATACCTGTCTCTTCCTCTGCCCATGCAGCATCTTTCGGGATACCGTCTGTCTTACCTAATACATACTCTGTCCATTCTTCAAAGCCTTGTGTATGTGTTGCCACATATTCTTTATCATATGTACCCTCTACCAGCCATGTATAAGCAATACCAAGTGCCAATGCACTGTCAGTACCCAGGCGCGGAGAAAACCATTTGCCGCCATACAGTCCATTTGTATGGTTGTAATATGGGTCAATAAATACCATCTTTACGCCAAGCTCTTTTAACCATTTACGTCGAATCGTACTCTCGAATGCACCGTAAATACCGTTGTTTGTCTCCGGATCAGATGACCAGAATACCATCATCTCACAGTTCTGCAAACAATCTTCTAAAAGATCTGTCTGCTCCGGGTTACCAAGTCTTGCAGTAAAGCCCCACATATGTGTAGCACCCCAGTGCCAGCCTTCCCATGAATCCGGGTTATGATCACCATATGTCATTCCTACGGTATTCATGAAACGGAATAATGTACTGTGACGATATCCAACAGTTCCCCATAAATGGTGAGAACTCGGTTCGATTACCATTGCGCCGGGACCATATTCACGTTTGATCCTGCGGATCTCATTACAGACAATATCCAGAGCCTCATCCCAACTGATACGTTCATAACCGGAAATACCACGATTTTCCTCATGTCTGTCTCCGTTTGGATCGAAATCCACACGTTTCATCGGATACAGGTTACGACGGTCAGAATATATCATAGATTTAAACTGTGCGGTAACCGGTGTGTATGTAGTTTTTCTCGGCGGGGTAAATGTACGTCCTCTTGCCTCAATTTTGTAGGACGCTGCATCATCATCGTCCAAATCCATCGGTGTGATTCGCACGATCTTATCTTCCTCTTCATCTACATAGACGAATACCGGACCACCGGTGGTCATCTGGGTCTTTTTTACCAGTTTTCCCATTTTCTTCCTCCTTGCATATTCTAATTTGGATCACATTGCTTCCAGTAATATGTTTGTATCATTCTAAAAGAAAAAAGTCAACAGAGTTACCTTAGCTTTTGCCCCCATTTTTATTCCCATTCTCCATATAAATGCAACCGATTACTTTCAACCTGCTTCTAACTATACACCCTGATTTTTGTTTGTTTTGTATGTTTTTTTATCTAAAATATTGTCTATTTTTCCATATCATATAATATTTTGACAAAAAGAATGCAACCAGTCACTTTCAAAATGCTATTCTAACTTGTCTTTTTTGCGCAAAACATTATATAATATCTATATCCATTCAAAGTCAAATAATTTCTTTTGACAAATTCAACATGGAATGGATTTTATTGTGAAAGGAACTATACATGAAAGATGCTAAATCATGGATTTTAGATGCAGCAGCAATGCTTTTTACACAAAATGGTTTTACCAGTACTACTACCCGTGCGATTGCAGAATTGGCTGGCGTCAGCGAATCTACATTTTTTCGGATTTATAAGAGCAAAGATGCTCTGCTCACAGATCTGCTTTATATCATGACACCGGGACCGGCGGATATGCCCGTAAAAGAATTGACAAATGGTTCAAATGTTGAAAAAGATTTTGAGCTGTTTTTATATCACAATGCCACCCTGCACATCCGCCATCTCCCGGTCTTTCGTCTTGCCATGCATGTGAGCCAGATTTATGACCAGGCACGTTTTTCCAAAATCGAAGGGCTTGTCTCCCAAATGGCAGGCTATTTTCAACATTTGCAGGAAATGGACATTTTAATCGATTTTGATTACCACGCATTGGCAGAACATGTAAACAGCCTTGCATTGGTTAAAGCTTCTGAATTTATCTCTGGAGAAATATATGGGATTCCACTGGAACAGTCCGTCCGCCAGTTTTCCAGCCAGTATGCATCTTTTTTCACTAACCTGTTAAAAAAGCGGACGGAATAAAAAATGGTATATTGTTTTACTTTTTTACCCGAAGCAGTATCGTATTGACGATCATATCTACGCTCGGAGCCATGACTGCTTTTGCATCTCTTGCAATCTGTCTGGAATTTTCCTGGATACCGTCATGGACATTGATTCGCAGACAGGTTCTTATAATATAACATAAAAACATCTCCGTGATCATTGCGGACTCTGCGGCCGATATCTTTCCTAAATACATGGCTTCTATATATTCCTCCACAAATTCCTTCATACTTTCCGGAATAAACCACATATATTTAGAAATCGGCTCCAAATTATGACCTTCATTGATAAAAATACGCAATATATGTATATTCTGATAGGTCAGATCAAAAAAATAATCCGCCATAATCCGAAAATCGTTGTGAAGATTCATATAGCTTAATTTTGATTTCAAATATTCTTTATCAAAATGAAATTCATGAAACCGTTTTACCACTTCCAAAAACAATCCCATTTTATCCTCAAAATGCCGGAAAATGGTAACTGTATTGCATTCCGCCCGGTTGCTGATATCCCGAATGGTAGCTGCCGAATATCCCTTATGAGAAAATACGACCAGCGCGCTCTGTAAAATTCGTTCATGCATTTCCGCCGCACTGCTTTTTCTAGCCACTGTTTCTTCCCTCACATCGTTAAAGTATATTTTAATTGTAACATACTTTCAGATTTTGTGGCAAGGGTATCAGATGACTTTTCCATCCTCCAACTGGATCACACTGTCTGCCCGCCTGGCAATTTCCAGATCATGTGTCACCATGATCACAGTCTGACCATAGAAAGACCGCCATTTTTTCATCGTAATAGGAAGAAATATCCGTTCCCTCCACCAGTACGTTTCCGCTGGTAGGGCGATCCAGCCCGCTTAAAATATGCAGCAACGTAGATTTTCCGGAGCCGCTCTTTCCGATCCAGGTAACAGTATACTCCTGAATCGAATCCCCCGTTGTTTTAACTTCTTCATAATAGAAACGCAGGATACCCAAGAAAAGATAACCTCCATAGACAACGCATCCTGCAATGACTGCAGCTATACTGCAAAGCAGCGACCGTTTCAGAATCTCCCTCCTCATCTGACGTGCAGACATTCCGATTGCCTGAAGGATTCCGTATTTTTGTTTTTCCACAATAGCCTCCAATGCCAGTGTGTTTCCTATGATGAGAAGCAGAACAGCCATGATACAAATTCCGCTGGCGCAAAGCAGCAATATGGTCTGCATATATTTCTGCACGGTAGCTTCATACGCTTCCCGTAAATTGTCCAGGCTCAGATGATCCGACCCGCAAAATTCCACCCACCTGCGTGGTTACACTGCACACTCCCTTTTTTCCTTAAGCTGATCTCCATCCACCAAAAAACCGTCAAATTTCAGTGTAATCTCATCTCCGACATTAAGCCCTGTGTCCTCAAAACGCTGATCGTCCTCCATGCCAAACAGTATATAATTTCCGTTTTCATCCGTAAAAAATGATACATATACCTGCTCCCCATTGCGAAAAGCCTCCGCGTCAAATGTCCTGGTGTTTTTCCCGAAAAATCATCCCATTTTTCTTTCGGTACTGTGTACAGATTGTCTGCATTCCATGCCTGCGAAAGTGCAAGCTGCGCATTGTAAAATTCATTATTCTCCGAGCCCTCAAACTCCAGCTTTACTTGTGCTCTGCTGTATCCATTGATCCAACTCACTCCCGGAATCTGACAGTACATTTCAAATCTTTCTTTTGATAATACGTTTACATTCTCCGGCGGATCCCAGGATGACACCTCTCCGGTATACATGATATAGCACGCCTGGTTTTTCCAGTAACGTATCCAATATATCTGTGTCATGGATTGCATTGCAGTAAAAAATAATGTGATGCAAAACAGGGAGGACAGCAAAATGATCTCCGCCCTTCTCAATATCCGGACTTTTCTCAATTTACGCTGGGACATGGCCAGCCGCCCGGTCAGAGGCTGACGCAGTGCGATCTGCAATACAAGAACCCTCATCACAAATATGCCCGCGATCCAGAGCAGGATCAACGGAAGTATAACAGAAAGAGGAATAACCACGAAAACATCCACATTTCCCGCATACACAAGCAGATGCAGGATGAGCCTGATTCCGATACTGCCGCAGATCACCCCCGCAGCTACAGCCGGAATACTGATACATACAGTTTCAAAAAAGCTCATCCACCTTAACTGACTTTTTGTGATACCCACACTTCGGAATAACGCGATCTGCTTCACCTGTTTCTGCATCTGGATCGTATAAATACACACAACAGCCAGCAGTGTAACGATATAGGTCAAAATAGCATAGGTAAACGTATAGACGCCCTCATCTGCTGCCCGCGGAAAATACCCATCCTGCAGGGAAATTCGTCCGATTTCACAAAATGCATCATCCATCGTTCCGATTCCTGTCATTCCTGCATTGCTTGCGACCATGCCATAGCTTTTTGTGATTCCCATATTTTCTATCCCCTCACATTCCTCCAGGAACGCTTCATCCTCCTCTTTGCCGGATGTGATGGCGCCATACCATGCCCCGTATGTATCATACCGGTATTCCTCATTGGTTTTTCGCATACTTTCCGTCACGGAAAGAGATATGACCGCCACAGTAAATGACAAAATCAGTACGATCAACAGCAGGAAACTGCTGCGTTTTCTTCCTCTGACTCCCCAAACAGCCAAAACCCACAATTCCTTCTTCAATATTCCCTCTCCCTTTCTGATTATTTTTCCCGTTTATATCTTACCATCTTTGGTACATACTTTGACTGCCATTTTTCTTACACTTTTGTAAGAAAAATCCCCTTTAAGTAGTTTGGTTATTTACCTTATCTACTTAAGAGGGATCATATCAGAGATCCGCTGCGGGCAAATTATTTATTTTTCCGAATGGATATATGTTTTTGAACCGTTCAATACCGGAATCGCCGCCTCAAACCAGGCTCCCCCTTTTTGTCTGTTTCCGGCAGTCAGTATGCCGTGGTGCGCCTCTATGATATCTTTCGCCATGGCAAGACCGATCCCATATCCTGCCTTTGCAGCGCTCCCTCTGCTGAACCTTGTAAAAAGCTCCGGCAGATCCTCCTGCAAAATTCCGTCTCCTTCATCTTCGATACGGATATGTACTTCCCGTCCCGAATCATCCAACCGTATCTGTACCACCTGATTTTCCCTGCTGTGCTCAATGGCATTTTTCAGTATATTTTCAAATGCCTGGGAGAGCCAGAAAGCATCTCCCTGCAGCCAGACATTCTTTCCCTGTTCAAGTCGTACCGTGACTTCCCGTTCTGCTGCAATCGGATGCAAACGTGAGATACAGACCGTCAGCTCCTCCCGCAATTCCAGTTTCTCATAAACCATACGAATCTTGCCTTCCGCCAACTGACTGGCTTTTAATATCCGGTCAATATCCTGTTTCAACTGTTCCAGACACGCCTGGCTTTTCTGATAGCTTTCAGATTCCGCAAAATCCTCCCGGAACTGTAACAGATCCAACTGGATCTGCAGGGCAGTCACCGCATTATTCATCTGATGGGTCATATTTTCCACAAAATGGATCATCGCTACATGCTGTCAGAAAAAGAATGGGAATCTGTGTTCCGGTGCGAATCTGCTGACAGATATCATATCCGCTCTCTGCTCCCAGATGAACATCCAGAATGATCAAATTATCGTCTTTTCCTCCAAAGCCTTTTTTGTCTGGGCGGCATTCTGCGCCAATGACACCTGGTAATCACAGGCGGACAAAATATCCTTTAACCCGTCTGCCACACTTTTATCATCTTCCACGACCAATATATGTTTCTGCATCAAATACCTCTGTCATATGTAAGGCTCACCCTCTCGGATGAGCCTTTTTATGTTCCATCTTTAATTTATTCTGATTTACCAGCTTATAGATCTGTGTGGTAGAAATATCGGAATGTCCAAGCATCTCCTGCACCGAGTGCAGATCCGCTCCGTTCCCTACCAGATGCGCAGCGAACGAATGCCGCAGCGTATGAGGCGTCAGCTCCGTCTCAATACCCGCCTTTTTCCCATATCCTTTGATCAGCTTCCAAAATCCCTGCCGACTCATAGGCTGACCGGAACAGTTGGTAAACAGCAAATTATTCTTTCCGTCCTCCACCATGAAAGGACGTCCTTTTTTTAAATAATCCCGCAATGCCCTGCGCGCTGTATTCCCAAAGGGAATAACACGTTCTTTGCTGTTTTCCCTGCACACAATATATTCCAACTGCATATTCACATCGGACAACTTTAAACTTAAAAGCTCTGATACCCGGATACCTGTCGCATACAGAAGCTCCAGCATGGCGCGGTCCCGATAATCCTTCGGCGTATTGCCCGCAGGCTGCTCCAACAGACGCACCGTATCCTCCACGGAAAGAATGGAAGGCATTTTCTTCTCAATTTTCGGTGCTTTTAGCTGTTCTGCCGGATTCTGATCTATATAACCCTGCTCAACAAGATAAGAAAAATATGCTTTAATGGATGCGATATTTCTCGATATGGTAGATGGTTTCATCCCCTGCTCTGTCAATTGCTCCAGATATAGCGCCAACATCTGAAAAGACACATCTGCCGCTTCGGAAATATTTTTTTCCGAGCAATACTGATTTAATTTTCGCAAATCTCTTTCATAAGAAAGTTCTGTATTTTTTGAAGTTTTCTTCACATCCCGCAAATACAGAATGAACTCCCGGATCATAACATCCATGTAACATTTACCCCGGATTTTTCTGTATTTTATTACAAAAAAATCTTTATCCTTTGTTCCAAATACTTCACAGTTTTCCCCCTGTTATACCCCATTATAGTTGCATTCAGGTGGAAAATCAAATGGATTTTTTCCTGTATTTTCGCCTTTTTTCACAATTCCACAAGATATCGTCTTATTTGTTTTTTCACATCAATATGTTGAGAATTTTTTTACAATTTTTTTACAAAATTTTTGTTATCCAGCACAAAATCGTAGGATTTACATAACATTCTAACATGATTCCAACTGCCAGTCCCGACAGAAGAATGAGCATATACAGTATCCGCCGATCCTGTACCAGATTTTTATGAAAACGTAAGATCCAACGAAACAATAATATATAAACCGGCACATAAAACAGATATTGGGGCATCACCATCCCAAAAGAAACCAGTATCCCTTTTGCCCCATACCTGCTGATAAAGGATGCCATCAAAAATCCGTAAGAAAACCCCTTCCAGACCGCAAACAAATTTGTCACAACCAGTCCCGGCTTTGTAAAACCGAATATCAGAAAGAAAAGGAACGGAATCAGGCGCGCGCTTAATATCTCATACAGAAACCATTCCCGCTCTTTCGTCTGATTTTGCAGCACTGCCAGATTGGAATCATTCAAAAACCCGACCCACGACATTTGATCCGCCATAAATAAATTGGCACAGACAATGCCCAAAAGAAAGCACCCGAAAAACAATACCTGCATCACTGTCCATATGGATTTTCCCATACCATACCTGCCAGTTGTCCCTTCTCTATCAGCTTATTCCTGTCTAAATCTTCTTATGACATTTATTTATATATGCTGTAATTCCCGCCACTGTTTTGGAATCCTGTATCTCACAGGCATATATTTTCTCCTCCAACTCCTCTGGCGTGTAAGCCTCAACATCCACAAATTCATCCTCATCCAGATGCTGTCTCGTCTTTTCCAGATGATCTGCCACATAAATATCAACAAACTCATTGCAAAATGCAACCGTCGTGCGGACCGTGATCAGCTTTTCCAGATGATCTGACCGGTATCCGGTCTCCTCCTCCAACTCTCTTGCCGCACACACTTTTGTCGGCTCCTGAATAGAATCACGGCACCCTGCCGGAATCTCCAGCGTGAAACGATCCAGCGCATTGCGGTACTGACGCACCATGAGAATCTTTCCATCCTCCAGCACCGGAATCACTGCCGCCGCACATCTCGGATGTTCAATATAATCCCAGTACGCCTTGTTTCCATTTGGCAGCTGCACCTCATCTTCATAGAAATTTACGATCTTTCCCTGATATTTTAATACACGATTTAAACGTCTGATAGGTTCCAAAATATTATCCTCCTTATCCGTCATCTGATTATCTGTTATCCGCTTATCTGTTATCCACTTATCTGTTATCCACTTTTTCCGGGTAGAGATCATGGTTCATCATACGATTCCATGCGACCTCCTCCCATTTTGTACCCGGTTTTCCATAATTGCAGTAAGGATCAATGGAAATACCACCGCGGGGCGTAAATTTCCCCCAAACCTCAATATACTTCGGATCCATCAACCGGATCAGATCCTTCATAATGATATTCACACAATCCTCATGAAAATCCCCATGATTTCGGAAGCTGAACAAATACAGTTTTAAAGACTTGCTCTCTACCATACGCACATCCGGCACATAGGAGATCGTGATCGTTGCAAAATCCGGCTGTCCGGTAATCGGACAGAGACTGGTAAACTCCGGGCAGTTGAATTTCACGAAATAATCGTTGTCCGGATGCTTATTTATAAATGTCTCCAACATCTCCGGAGCATAGTCATCCGGATATTTTGTCCCCCGGTTACCCAATAAGGTAACGCCTTCGATTTCTTCTTTGCTTCTTCCTGACATCTTCTATTCTGCTCTCTTTCTCTTGTTTTTATTTTCTGTATCCCTTATAACGCCGGATCCGGCACATGATTTTCTGCAAACGCCTGAGCCCGGTCAAGACATGTTCCGCAAGCTCCGCAGGGTTTCTCTCCGCCTTCATAACAGCTCCATGTCAATTCATAGGGAACACCCAGCTCTAATCCCTTTTTTACCACCTGTGCCTTCGTCCAGCTCACAAAAGGCGCTTCAATGCGAAGCTGATTTCCGCTGCCAAGATAAATCGCTCTCCCCATAGCTTCATTGAACCTCTCGGAGCAGTCAGGATAAGCATTGCCTGCGGCATCATCGCTGTGTGCTCCATAATAAATTACCTGACAGTCTTTGGACAATGCAATGCTTGCCGCACTGGATAAAAACAGTCCGTTGCGAAAGGGTACATAGGTTGTCACCGGACTGCCCTCCCGCTCTTTTAACTGCTCCGCATAGGATTCTTTCGGAATCTCAGCCCCGGAATGGCTCAACAGGGAACAATCGCTGTACCTGAAAATTTCTTCAAGATTCAGATAAAGATGCTCCACCTTATAATATTGTGCAATCGCCCTGGCCGCATTCACTTCTTTATCATGTTTCTGTCCATAGGCAATAGACAAGGCAACTACATTTTCACTGCCATACTGATCGATTGCCATTGCAAGACAGGTGGTACTGTCCACACCACCACTGAATAATACCAACGCTTTCATTTCACCCTCCTATTTTGCCGCAAACAGACGCATCTGCAGAGAAGCATCCTGTCCGAATTTTCCTCTCAGTGTACTGGTATACGTTTTTGCTCCGGTTTTTTTGATTCCCCGGGCACTCATACAGCTATGACACCCCTCAATAAGAACCGCAACATCCTCAGAATCCGTAATCTCCTGAATGATCTCCGCAATATCCGTACCAATGCGCTCCTGCAGCTGCAGACGCTTCGACACCATATCTGCAATACGGGCAATCTTACTTAATCCGATCACTTTTCCGTTTGGCACATATGCCACTGTCACCTTCATATCATACATCAGCGCCATATGATGCTCACAATAGCTGAATATATCGATATCCTTCACAATGACCAGATCACGATTTTTTGTACACAAAGAAAGATCTTCCTCAAAGGTCTTGTCAAACATCTGTGCAATCTCATGATTGGTATAATTCATACCTTCAAATACTTGTTCATACATTTTCGCTACCCGTTCCGGGGTTTCCTTCAGCCCCTCACGCTCCGGGTCATCTCCAAGGGCAACCAAAATCCCTCTGATATGTTCTTTTATTGCCTCTCTGTCTATTGCCATTTTTACACTCCTCGCTCATTCGGATCCCAGATAATCTTATGCATCTGTATTTGCAGGGTTACCCGATTCATTTTGCATGCTTTCATATATTCCACAATATCCTGCGGATCGATGCGTCCAAATACAGGACTCAGATAGACATGACAGACCTCAGTCAAATGATACTCCAAGATCAATTCCCCTGCACGTTCCAGATCACTCCTGTTACTTACCACAAATTTTACCGTATCAAAGCTGCGAAGCAGTGAAAAATTCGTTGTACACATCTTTTCTTCCATTCCGCTTCCAGCCAGCTTATAATCCATTGTAAACGACAACCGCTCTTCATTTTTATATGCTGCATATGGACTTAAATCCACACTTCCGTTTGTCTCAATCTCTACATGCAGTCCCTGTTTTAAAAGAAACGAGATCAATTCCTCTATATGTTCCTGCAGCAATGGTTCTCCCCCTGTAAGGGTCACATTTTCTATTCCGGTTTCACGGATTGACTCATAAATCTCCGTTTTATCCATGAGCCTCACCGGAACATCCGGTTCATTCGCCCACATGGTATCACAGTAAGAACAACATAAATTGCACCCTGCAAACCGCACGAACACTGCAAGCTGACCTGAGCGCAGGCCCTCCCCGTTTATACTGGAAAACAGCTCTGCCACAAGGTACCGTTCCATACTATCACCCTTCTTTCTATTCACAGTACGATGCACAGTTATTCGGCGTCTCGTAAACTTCCACGCATTTCATTTGATAGCCCTTTTCACATAATGCCTCATAAATATATTTTGAAAAATGCTCTGCCGTAGGACGAAATGCCACGGAACGGAGCAAAAATCCTTCCTCTTCCAATGCTGCAATCGTCGTCTCCCGCAAAGAGCCCTTTTCGTAAATCATCGTATGATCAAAATAGTCAGCAATTTCTTTCAGATCATCCTTAATCTGAGAAAAATCAGCTACCATGCCCCGCAGCTGCCTGTCCTGACATAACTGCTCAGCCTTCACTTCAACCACAATTCTCCAGCGGTGTCCATGCAGATTTTTGCATTTCCCGTCATAGCCCGCCAAAAAATGGGCGGCATCAAAACTCTGTTCTGTCTTTATCGTATACATAAAACCTCCTCTAAAGCTTTCTTTCGCATACCTGGCAATAAAAAAGCTATAGACAGAACTATAGCTTTTTAGTCCTGGTTTTGTTTATTGACAGGATGGTACAAACGAACTGTCATTGCCCTGCAAAAAGCATATATCATTCATGCTCCGTGCATCAGCTTTCCATCATTCCGCAGATGGAAAAAATATTGATATTAAATTCTCTGCTGCCCTCTCTCACATGCATCACATTCCCTGTGACATACATGATTTCAACTCCGAATAAACCGGGACTGGCTTCAAACATCCTTGTCTGGTGGAAATGAATGTCGCATTTCTTTCCGACAAACCAGAGAAAAGGATTCACTTCCTCATCCCATGATTCCACCAAAATACGCGGCAGCTTATCCAGCTTCCGCTCACTGAGGCGCAGCTCCACAATGGATTTTACATACATTTTTGGAACCAGACCACGTTTTCCCCGATATTCAAACATAATATGCCGCTCTCCGGAAGAAACGATTCCAACCTGGGCATATCCCACATCCTTGCCGATCAGATCGATCGTGCAATACTTTCCATGCATGGATCTGCAATCCAGGGGCTGACCCGGTTCATGTACGATTTTGTTTGCTCTCATACTAATCCTCTAACATATCCATGATCGTGGAAAGCTCTGTGCCAGGCGCCGGCGCAGCTCCAATCACCTCATGCTTGCCCTCGGCTGTCACACAGCAGAGAAGGTTCTCATCTCCCTCGGCAGGCTTCTCGATCATATAATACCATGTAACATCCGGCTCAGGATTCCAAAACATATATAATGTCAGACAGTTGCCCGGCTGAAGGTTTTTCTGGGGCAGAGAACAAATCGCCACCTGTCTTGTATCACTGATATCAAGCAGCATCAGATCAAAATCGGAAACCTGATATGGGCACGGAATCTTATCTCCATATGGTACACGGTATAAAGCCAGTAATAATTCTTCCCGCTTTTCCTCCAGATCCTTCATAAATTTGCCCTTTTTCTCAGACAAAATCTTTGGCAGTGCTCCATGCTCTGTCGTTCTTCTGGCAAATGCCCGGAATTGTTCCGGTGTCATACGAACTGTTTTTGTATTGGGAGCCGCCCCGTTACCGCCTGCGTTCTTCATCTGCTGAGCCTGTTTCACCATGGCCTCCATGAGAGGCGGATGAACAGTCAGATTATGAGTTACCGGATTTAATACGATTCCTTTTATCTTTGTATCCGGTTTGATCGCCATCGCCGCCACATCCACAAATGGAATTGTAAGCATACCTTCATATTTATGCTCCGCGGGCATATTTTCCTGAGACGTAAATGCAGGAATGAAGGTATCCTCCTGTGCATTTTTTACGATCATCGGGTGAAATTTCGGTGCCTCCTCCGGTTTCAATTTCTGTCCGGTTTTCATTTTTTCCATAATATGCGGCGGAATCGGCTTGTCCGGTTTTGCCGGAACATATACCTTTGCGCCGATCAAAAAATTCGACAGCTTCTGGAGATTTTCTCTGCTGTTCTCTTCCTTAAACGCTTTCATCGCTTCTTCCAGCGCCTGATTATCCACCTGTGGTAAATTTGGTTTATTTTTATTTTCCATGTTCTTTTATCCTACTCTTCCAATAATTTAAAATCCCATTGTTTGGAACCACTCTCGTTGCTCAAAACAAGCTCGCTCTTATCATCCGACAACGTATAATTATAAACTGTCTTGTTGTCACCGCTTCCCAAAGTGAGCTGTTCCTTATCCATACTGTAATCCAGTTCTCTGAACTGTACATAAGTACCGTCCTCCTCAAACTGAATCGTCATACCGTCATCTGTTGTACATTCGCCTTCAAAATTTTCCGTTCCCAAAATACCTTCGGAACCCTCCTCAAATTTCAAAGTCCGCGGCTTGGCATCCCCATCTGCATTCACGCTCTGAATGGATACAGAGCCATCTCCCAGATCAGTCACCTCGTATGTGGAAATATTTGCCTTCGTAAAATCAGATGGATATCCGTATCCCATATGAATATACATGGTACCGTCCTCACCATTGGTCCGGCTATAGACACCCGGATATCCGTAATCCGCTTTTCCATCCTCAGAAAAATCAATTTCCACACTGATCACACCGCTAAAGCTGTATGTTCCGTCTAAGGTAATCTTATCCGCCTGGGTGCATCCGGTCATCAAAAGCGCCCCCAATCCGATAATACTCACCAAAGACATTCCCTTCTTTAATTTCGACATGTTCTATTTCTCCAACTTTGCATTTGTTTTTGCCATAAACTTATCATTCATGATGACAAATCTCTCATGAGTGCCTTTTCCAATAGATCCGCACTCATCAAACGCTTCCACGGAAAATACCAGTCTGTGTCCATCCACTTCCACAAGCTCACTCTCGCAATAAACTTTCATTCCTACCGGAGTAGCTGCATTGTGTGCCACATTTAAAAGTGTGCCCACCGTGCCCTGTCCTTCTTCCAGATAAGCCTCCACGCTCTTTAAGCATGTCTCTTCCATCAATGCGATCATTGCGGGTGTCGCAAATACCATCAATTCACCGCTCTTATATACCTTTGCAGTATTTTCCTCGGTCACCATAGTTTCCACTCTATGTCTGATACCTGTCTGTAAGCTCATAAACCCCTCATTCCTTTCCGAATACAATCTAATGAAATTGGCCGAGCATTTTAGACTTCGCCAACTCCCTAATGGACTTATTATACAGGAAATATGAATTATATACAACTAATTTTTTATCAGCACA
>CAYRZL010000048.1:0-20802 GCA_964428795.1 uncultured Lachnospiraceae bacterium
CTTTTTCACTTTTTCTGTTCCTGATATCCGCATGCGGAATCGGCACATACTATTTTTTTCCCTTTTTCCACCATATAACCTCCGCATCTCGGACATGGTTCTGATAATGGTTTTTGCCAACTCATGAAATCACAGTTTGGATTGTCTTCGCAGCCAAAATAGATACGACCTTTTTTCGTCCGTTTCAGCACGATATCTTTGCGACATTTCGGACACGGAACGCCGATTTTTTCCATGTATGTTTTTGTATTTCTGCATTCCGGAAATCCAGGGCAGGCAAGGAATTTTCCGTAAGGTCCGTATTTGATGACCATATTTCTGCCGCAGTTTTCACATATTTCATCACTAACCTCATCCTCAATCTTGATCTTCTCCAGCTCTTTTTCAGCTTCCAGAACTGCTTTCTCCAGATCCGGATAGAAGTTTCGTATGACTTCCTTCCAGTCGAATGCTCCCTCCTCTACTTTATCCAAAACAGTCTCCACATTCGCTGTAAAATGATCGTCTACAATCGTAGGAAAGGCCTCTTTCATAATGTTGTTCACTACCTGACCCAGTTCCGTCACAAAAAGGTTTTTATTTTCTTTTACAATATAACGCCTTGCCAGTATGGTCGTAATCGTGGGTGCATATGTGCTCGGGCGTCCGATTCCAAGTTCCTCCAATGTCTTTACCAGCGATGCCTCTGTATAATGAGCAGGCGGCTGGGTAAAATGCTGCTTAGGCTCCAGTTTCTTTAGAGAAAGCGCTGTATCAGTATCCAGAGATTTCATCAGCATATTCTGCTGACCTTTTTCCTCATCCTCCAGTGTGTATACAGACATAAATCCCTCAAATTTCATTTTGGATGCGGAAACATGGAATCTGTAATGATCCGCACCTACAGTCACCGTAGTCGTTTCATACAGAGCATTTGCCATGCGGCTTGCAACAAAACGGTTCCAGATCAACTGATACAGACGGAACAGATCTCTGCTCATGGAATCCTTTACCTTTGCAGGAAAAAGTGTCACATCAGAAGGGCGGATCGCTTCGTGGGCGTCCTGAATCTTATTAGAACCATTGCTCTGTTTTATTGTATGAGCCACATAGGGGGTACCAAAAGCATCCGCTATATATGCTCTGACTGCCTGATCCGCTTCCTGAGAGATTCGTGTGGAATCGGTTCTTAAGTATGTGATCAGACCTACCGTTCCCACCCCTTTTACATCAATACCTTCATATAATTGCTGTGCAAGACGCATTGTCTTCTGAGTAGAATAGTTCAAATGCTTGCTTGCCTCCTGCTGCATGGTACTGGTTGTAAACGGAAGCGGCGCCTTTTTCGCACGCTCGCTTTTTCTTACTTCCAAAATCTGATAGCTTGCTTTTTGAAGTGACGATGCGATTTTATCAGCTTCCTCCCCGGAACGAATTACGATCTTACCATTTTCATCTCCGTAAAACTTAGCGACAAGCGGCTTCTTCTCACCCGCAGTCTGAAGCTCGGCGTCTATTGTCCAGTATTCCTCCGGAATAAATGCATTGATTTCTTCCTCTCTGTCACAGATGATGCGAAGTGCCACAGACTGTACTCTTCCGGCGCTTAATCCCCGCTTTACCTTTGCCCAGAGCAGCGGACTGATCTTATATCCCACGATACGATCCAGCATACGTCTCGCCTGCTGAGCATCCACCAGATCCATATTGATGGACCGGGGATTTTTCAAGGATGCTTTTACTGCATTTTTTGTGATCTCATTGAACGTGATACGGTGAATGTCTTTATCCTCCAGCTTTAATGCTTTGGATAAATGCCAGGAGATGGCTTCACCCTCACGATCCGGGTCGGTTGCAAGATATACCTTGTCTGCCTTTTTTACTTCCTTGCGCAGATTTGCAAGCACATCGCCCTTCCCCCGGATGGTAATATATTTTGGTTCGTAATCATGTTCCACATCAACGCCAAGCTGACTTTTAGGAAAATCTCTTACATGACCGCCGGATGCGGCAACCTCATAATTTTTCCCAAGAAATTTTTTTATTGTCTTTACTTTCGTCGGTGATTCCACAATGACCAGATACTTTGCCATAGTAGTTGTTCCCCTCTTTTTTGCTTTGCCCTGTAACTGTTCAGACAAATTTTTCCTGCTATACACAATTACATATTTCTAATATAATGATTCTGAAAGGATTCCCTGATCAGACATTTCTCCTGCAGACTATCCAGTACATGCAGCAGACGGTTCAAATCTAATCCGCTCTCCCTCATCAGATCATCCATAATTTTGGGACGTAAATTTAGACAACTATACACCAACTGTTCTTCTTTTTCAAGAGAAAAAATTTTTTTCTTCTGTTTTCCAGCCTCCCTCTGTCCTGAAAGTTCAAGCTCTTCGCATAAATCTTCCGGCGATAAAATAATACCTGCCCCCTGCTGAATCAGACGGTTACAGCCATAACTCAGCGCATCCGTACTGCGTCCCGGCACCGCATATACATCTTTTCCCTGTTCCAACGCCTGATCTGCTGTGATCAGGGAGCCGCTTCGTGCTTTTGCCTCCACTACGATCACAAAATCCGATAATGCGCTGATGATTCTGTTACGCATTGGAAACAGTCCGGGCACCGGCTTTGTATCCGGTGCGTATTCCGAGATCAGGCCGCCCTGTTTCGGCAATCTGCAATAAATACTGTAGGACGAATCCGGGTAACAGATATCAATGCCGCATCCCAACACTCCATACGAAACACCGCCATGATCCAGCGCACCCTTTTGCCCATGGTAATCCACTCCCATTGCCATTCCGCTGATAATGGGAACTCCGTACCCTGACAGCATCCTTCCAAGCTCATATGCCATATGTTTTCCGTAATCAGAACACATACGCGCGCCCACAATTGCGCCATGTCGTGTATCAGCATCCGGAAGTCGGCCTCTGTAATACAGACAAAATGGCGGCTGGTAAATGGTCGTCAGCTTCTGAGGAAAATTTGTCATTCCGGCACAGACAAATCCGATGCCACTCCTTTCTTGTTCCTCCAGCTTTTCTTCGGGATTCCAATTCTTTTTGGAATCACATATCTGCTTTGCCAGCTTTGTGCTGATACCCGGAAGCAGCTTCAACTGTTCTTCGGAAAGCTCATAAATTTCTTTTGGAGTTTCACATGATAACAGCATCCGATAAATCCGCAGGTTTCCAAGCCCCGAAATATTTGCAAGCCATAGTCCATACTTTTTTATTTCTTTATCCATATCCAATCCCCCTATGCTCCCCAATATCGTTTATCCAGACTGCGCATCTGTATCGCTTCATTCAAATGCTCCCACCGAATCTGTTCTTCCCCTTCCAGATCGGCAATGGTTCTTGCAACCTTCAAAATTTTATAATAAGATCTTGCGCTGAGATTCAGTTTTTGAAACCGGATCTCCATACGCTTCTCACATTCCTGATCCAACGGACAATATACGGAGATTTTGGAAACCGGGATCTGACTGTTAAAATAGATGCGCTGTCCCTCAAAACGTTTCCGCTGCATTTCCTGGGCTTTTTGCACCTGGATCCCCATATCTCTGGAAGAGACATTTTTCATTGTCCCCGTCAGCTCCTGATAAGTCATTCTGGGGGCCTCCACACTAATGTCAATCCGATCCAACAGAGGCTGCGATATTTTTCCCAGATATCTCCGAATGGATGCCTGACTGCAATGGCACTTGTTCATGTCGGGAAAAAATCCGCATAAGCAGGGATTCATCGCAGCCACCAGCATAAAATCACTTGGATATGTGTAGGTTCCGTTCAGCCGAACAATACGCACCTGCTTTTCCTCCATAGGCTCACGCAAAATTTCCAGTGTATTTTTCTGGTATTCCGGCAACTCGTCCAAAAACAGTACGCCCCGGTGGGCAAGACTGATCTCTCCGGGCTTTGGATTACTGCCTCCGCCAGCCAATGCCTGTGGCGTGATCGTGTGGTGGGGATTGCGAAACGGGCGCTTTCTGCAAAGCTCAGGCTGATCTCCCAACAGACCGCACACACTGTAGATTCGGGATAATTCCAGACGCTCCTCCCTGTTCAGCGGCGGAAGTATAGTGGGAATCCGCTGGGCTGCCATCGTTTTTCCGGATCCGGGAGGACCTATGATCAGCAGATTATGCATTCCGGCTGCCGCAACCACACAGGCGCGCTTTAAAAAGAACTGACCATTGATATCTGCAAAATCCACATCATAAACTGTATTTTCCTGTACAGGTTCATTCTGTGTACAGGGAGCCTTCTGCCAATTCATCAGCCAGAAAATAGCATCCTGCACAGAATCCACTGCCAATACCCGGATTCCCTCCGCCAACATAGCTTCTTTCTCATTTTTCTTTGGCACCATGATACAGTCCATTCCGGCATCTCTGGCACATAGCGC
The DNA here is from genome assembly GCA_964428795.1 of uncultured Lachnospiraceae bacterium. Lineage (GTDB taxonomy): Bacteria > Bacillota > Clostridia > Lachnospirales > Lachnospiraceae > CAYRZL01. Next base: position 4,399 of record CAYRZL010000048.1, read on the forward strand.
TGCCGGCAGAACACCGTTCACCCCGATCACATCTCCGTTCAATCCAACCTCTCCGAGAATCAAAACACGCTTCAGCAAGTCCGCTTTCACCACCTGCATGGCCGCTAACATGGCAATGGCAACAGGAAGATCAAATCCGGAACCGGATTTTCGGATGTCTGCGGGTGAAAAATTAACGGTAATCTTCTTTGCAGGCAGCAAAAAACCTGAATTTCTCAAGGCTGTACGGATGCGGTCTCTGGACTCCTTCACCTCGCTGGCAAGAAATCCGACCATATCAAAGCCCGGCAGACCGTCACTGACATCCGCCTCCACCTGCACCAACACACTTTCAATCCCCTGCAATACAGAGGATATCACACAACTATACATTTTTTCTCCTATTCCCATGGGAAAGAAAAGAATAAACAGACATATAAAAAGACAGGATTATCATACCACAATCCTGTCTCCCTGTATAGATTCATTTACTGAAATATACTTTTCATTTTTTCCAATGCTTTCTTCTCTATTCTGCTCACATAGGACCTTGAAATTCCTAATTTTTCGGCAATCTCACGCTGGGTAACGGGCTTGATATTGTACAGTCCATAACGCAGGCGTATGATCTCAAGCTCTCTCGGAGTAAGCACCTGCTTTATATTTTCATAGATCAACCGCACATTTTTATGATAGGAAACCAGTTCCAGCAGATCCTCATCTCCGGATTCCACAATGTCCAGAAGCCGGATCTGATTTCCCTCTTTGTCCGTACCGATCGGTTCGTACAGGGATACTTCTTTGGAAAGCTTCTTCTTGCTTCGAAAATACATGAGTAGCTCGTTCTCGATACACCTTGCCGCATAGGTGCCCAACCGTGAGCCTTTATCCAGCCGAAAGGTGTTTACTGCTTTGATCAAACCAATCGTTCCTATGGAAAGAAGATCCTCCATATCTTCCTCCGCATTCTGGTACTTTTTCACTACATGGGCAACCAGACGCATATTGCGGATGATCAGGACATCTCTCGCCTGCTCATCGCCCTGCTCCATTTGCTCCAGATAATATTTTTCTTCCTCAGGTTTCAGGGGAGTTTGAAATGTTTTCAAAAAGCACCTCATAGAAACGACGTTCCTTACATTCTATGAGGAATTCCTGCTTTTCGTGCCTTTCCAATTTTTATATCACGTCCACATTGACCCTGAGCACCTTTTCAGAGTACAATCAAATCAAAAAAGGATTTCTTCTCAATGAAACGGATTTTTGAATATAACATAACTCAGGCAGACCAAGGACAAACCATTCTGGCAAAGCATATGCTAAGCGGCGCTATTCTGTCCAAAATGTCTGCAAAGCGAAACATCTCACGCACCTATCTGGCTGTAGCCTGTGGGGAACTTCCCCCGGAAGGCACCATTGATGCTCCCATTGCCAGAAAAGAGGGATCGACCATTGAACGGTGCGTCGATTTTGAACATGGCGCCGCTGCCATCACACACTATAAACGTCTGGCATACAAAGACGGGTACTCCCTGGTCTCTCTGAAGCTGGAAACCGGGCGTACCCATCAGATTCGTGTTCATATGAAATATATCGGTCATCCCCTGCCCGGTGATTTTCTTTACAATCCGGATTACAGCAGAATCAACCGTCAGGCATTACACGCATGGAAATTAGAGTTTCAGCATCCGATCACAGAAGAAAAAATGCATTTCACATGCAAACCGCCTGAAGATATGCAAAATATAATTTCCGCAAACCTTATATATGCGTAAAAACAGAGTCACAACATTCTGACATTAGCGGATTCTTTCCGGAAATCCGACTTTCTTCTGAACCTTACGCAATGTCTTCATAGCGTAATAGCTGGCTTTCTCCGCATTTTCTTTGATAATGCCATCAATGTATGCCTTATCCTTTGAAAGCTCCTCAAATCGCTCCTGAACCGGTTTCAGAACAGACACAACCGTCTCGCCTACTGCGGCTTTCAGTGTACCATAACCCTGTCCGTCAAACTCTGCCACTGCCTCCTTTGGTGTTTTCCCGGTACATGCACAGTAAATATCCAGCAGATTGCGGATACCAAGCTGGGTATCATTGTAAGCGATGCATCCCTCGGAATCCGTCACCGCACGCTTAAACTTGCGCATGATCGTATCCGGATCATCCATCAGATAAATACTTGCATTCGGATTCTCATCGGATTTGGACATTTTTTTCTCCGGATTCTGCAGACTCATAACTCTTGCTCCCGCTTTCCCGATATATGCCTCAGGAACCGTAAACACATCTCCGTAAATTGCATTGAAACGCTGTGCAACATCACGGGTAATCTCCAGATGCTGCATCTGGTCGATACCGACAGGAACCACGTCTGCCTGATACAACAGGATGTCAGCAGCCATAAGAACCGGATATGTAAACAATCCGGCATTGATATTGTCCGCATGCTTTGCAGCCTTATCCTTGAACTGGGTCATACGGTTCAATTCACCCATATAAGTAAAACAATTCAGAATCCATGCCAGTTCCGCATGTCCGGACACATGGGACTGATAGTAAATACAGTTTTTCTTCGGATCAAGCCCCGCTGCAATATATAATGTGAGCAGATTTCTGGCACGCTTGCGAAGCTCCGCCGGATTCTGGCGTACCGTGATGGAATGCAGATCCACTACACTGTAAAAACACTCATATTCATCACTCAATGTTACCCAGTTTTTCAATGCCCCCAGATAATTTCCCAAAGTCAGGGTTCCTGTTGCCTGCATACCACTGAATAAAACTTTTTTTCCATCTATCATTATAAAACCTCTCTGTTCGATCTTTCTCAATATATTTATTTTACCATTCTAACACACACAAGTCAAATTTTGCCATCTCAGAGTTTATTTATTTTGAAGCACCTCACGCCTGATATAATCGAAGGTCACTTCCTCTCCGTGATCCGCAAGCATCAGCAGCAGCTTCTCCAGTAATTCTCTCGTTTCTGCATGAAGCATATGATAATCTCTGCCCTTATAGTAATACTCCCACGCACTTCGATCCGTATACTTCTCTCCCTGATAAACCTTGGAAGCAGACATGCGATCCACGAACATCTCAACCACATATTTCTCCGGCATACGCATACCCGTCATACCACGCCGCTCCCCCTCCATGCCATAATCAATCCAGTATTCCAGATGATGCTTATTGCGCCCTTTGTGGTGCAGCCATGCCGCAGAATACCCTTTATCCATGCGCTCCGCATTGTTCGGACTCATATTTCCCTGATAATATTTGCAGCCGACCAGAAATTCCACAGGACTGTATTTCGACAGATCATGCAATAACCCCTGTTTATATAAGCCTGCACGAAAGCAACCTTTCATAACCAGTATCTTGTGATGTGTAATTGTCTTAAAATGTTGCCACGCTTTCATTCTGTTCTCTTCTTTCTCTTCTCCCACACAACAACTTTAACGCAAAACAATATATATTTCAAGAATAAAAAAAGTCACTACATAGCCATTTCTACTTAATGTATTATATAAATGACTATATAGTGACAAGCTGATAAACGATAATTTGTATTACATATTTCTGAATCTCATATATCTCTGCTCTGCCAGCTCCTCCGGTGACAGCTTAAAACTTTCATATAAGAATTTCCTTATTTCCTTTCTCATTCGTCTGGAAATCTCTTTCAGATTCGTCTGATCTGCCGCCTGTGGCTCTGCAATTACCTTGTCGATAATCTTCATATCAAGCAGATCTGCGGCTGTAACCTTCATCACCTCTGCGGCTTCTGCCGCGCGCTTACTGTCCTTCCAAAGAATCGATGCAAAGCCTTCCGGTGACAAAATCGTGTAGATCGCATTTTCCAGCATCCAGACCTGATTCCCCACAGCCAATGCCAGTGCACCGCCGCTTCCGCCTTCGCCAATGACAATGCTTAATACCGGAACCTTGAGCGCAGACATCTCCATCAGGTTTCTCGCTATTGCCTCACCCTGTCCGTGTTCCTCCGCTTCCAGACCGCAAAATGCGCCCGGAGTGTCAATAAAGTTTATAATTGGTCTGCCAAACTTCTCGGCCTGCTTCATCAGACGCAGCGCCTTACGGTACCCTTCCGGGGAAGGCATACCGTAGTTACGCCTGAGATTTTCCTTCATAGTACGTCCCTTTTGCTGACCAATGACGGTCACCGGACATCCATCCAGATATGCTATACCTCCAACGGTGGCTCCATCATCATCCACATGTCTGTCACCATGGAGTTCCACAAAATCCGAAAAAATCTCCTGAATAAAATCCATGGCAGTGGGACGTTTTGTATCTCTCGCTGTCATCACACGATCCCATGCACTAAATTCTCCATTCCTGGGATGAATTTTGGGAATCTGATATTTAATCTTATTCAGAATAAACGCTTCCTCCGGATTCACCTTATGGTGAAGCTGAATCAGTTTTGACAATGTATTTTTCAATTCATGGCGTTCCACTATTCCATCGATCAGTCCGTGCTCCAGCAAAAATTCCGAACGCTGGAATCCTGCCGGAAGTTTCTGTCCAATCGTCTGCTCAATGACACGGGGACCTGCAAAACCCACCAACGCTCCCGGTTCCGCCAGAATAATGTCTCCCAGCATAGCGAAGCTGGCTGTCACGCCCCCTGTTGTCGGATCGGTCAGCACGGAAATGTACAATAATCCGGCGTCAGAATGTTTCTTTATAGCCGCCGATGTCTTTGCCATCTGCATCAGGGATACCATACCCTCCTGCATACGAGCACCGCCGGAGCAGGTAAAAATAACGACCGGAAGTCGGAGCTTTGTAGCTTTTTCAATGGATCTGGTGATTTTCTCACCTACCACATATCCCATGCTTCCCATCAGAAATCTGCCGTCACAGACACATACAACCGTTTCTTCTCCGTTGATCGTGCCCTGTCCGCAGGTCACAGCCTCATCGATTTTCCAACGTTCTTTCAAACCTGCCACTTTTTCCGGATACCCCGGATAATCCAGCGGGTTGGAATTTTGAATATCACGATACCATTCTTTGTAAGAGCCTGCATCCATAATGAGACGCAATCTCTTTTTTGTGGAAAGACGAAAGTATTTCCCGCATTTATAACAGACATAGTTATTATTTACTACATCTTCCTTATAGAGCATCTCGCCGCACTCATCACACTTGATCCACAGCCCTTCCGGGATATCCGTCTCTTTTTTCGGTAAAGATACATAATTTGTTTTTTTAAACTTTAACATTCAAATCACCTTATTCAAAATATTCCTCAAGAAAATGTGTGTTAATATCACCGGATGCAAATACCGGATGGGTGATGATATCATACTGATAATCCAGGTTTGTCTCAATCCCCTCTACATTTACTTCTCCGAGGGCACTGCGCATCTTATCAATGGCATCTGTCCTGTCTTTTCCATATACAATGATCTTGGCGATCATGGAATCATAGTTTGGCGGTATGGTATAACCGCTGTAAATGGCAGAATCGATCCTCACGCCATTGCCTCCCGGCAGATGCAGATACTCGATCCTGCCCGGACAGGGCATAAAATTTTTTTCCGGATTTTCCGCATTGAGTCTGCACTCGATGGCATGACCATGGATATGGATATCCTTCTGTTTAAACCGAAGCGGATCTCCCGCAGCTATAAAAATCTGCTCCTTGATCAGATCAAGCCCTGTTACAAGCTCGGTTACCGGATGCTCCACCTGGATACGCGTATTCATCTCCATAAAATAGAAATTTTTATCTTTATCCAGCAGAAACTCTACTGTACCTGCGTTTTCATAATTAGCAGCTTTTGCGGCATTTACCGCCGCCTTTCCCATCTTCTTGCGCAGATCATCATCCAACGCCACAGAGGGGGATTCCTCTACCATTTTCTGATGGCGTCTCTGAATGGAGCAGTCACGTTCTCCAAGGGAAATCACATTGCCGTATTTATCTGCAAGCACCTGAAACTCAATATGTCTCGGACTCTCAATATATTTTTCAATATACATGGTATTATCCGCAAAACCATTCACAGATTCCTGCTGCGCCACCCGGAAGCTGCTCATAAAGTCGCCGGAGGAACGCGAAATACGCATTCCCTTTCCTCCTCCTCCGCTGGCTGCTTTTATCATCACCGGATAACCGATCTGCTCTGCCAACTCCAGCCCCCGCTCTGCGGTATACACAGCTTCCTTCGTTCCCGGAACTACCGGAACCTTTGCCTTCATCATCGTATTTCTGGCTTCCTGCTTGTTGCCCATTTTGTGGATCACCTCTGAGGGCGGTCCGATGAAAACCACTTTACATTTTTCACACATCTCCACAAACTTAGCGTTTTCGGACAAAAATCCGAAGCCCGGATGGATCGCATCTGCCTTGCAGGCAATCGCAGCGCTCAAAATGCGCTCCATATTCAAATAGCTTTCTGCGGGAGCTGCCTTACCGATGCAGATAGCCTCATCCGCCAACTGGGTATGTAACGCTTCTTTGTCTGCCTCAGAATACACTGCCACAGAACGGATACCCAGCTCTCTGCACGCACGGATGATCCGCACTGCAATCTCCCCGCGATTTGCGATCAATATCTTTTGAAACATTTGTATTCTCCTCTGCTTCAAAACAATTTCACTTTATATATTATCTCTTTAACCGATTGCAAACGTCAGCTCTGCAATCACTGCCGGCTTTCCGTCTACATATGCTTTTGCACTGCCGATACCGATGGGTCCCTTCTGCCTGATAATTTCAAGCTCCAAGGTCAGCACGTCTCCCGGTACTACTTTCTTTTTAAACTTTGCGGAATTGATAGCGCCGAAATATGCGGTCTTCCCCTTAAAATCCGGCTGGCTTAAAATCGCCACTGCTCCAACCTGTGCCAGCGCTTCTATGATCAATACACCCGGCATCACCGGCTCTCCCGGAAAATGTCCTGCAAAATAGGGTTCATTGTAGCTGACACATTTTTTTCCTACCGCACGTTTGCCCGGCTCCAGCTCCTCAATCGTATCAATGAGCAGAAATGGCTGTCTGTGCGGAATAATTTCCATAATTTCCTTTGTTGTTAAAACTGACATGTACAACCCCTCCGATTTATGCGATCACAAACATTGGCTGACCATACTCTACCAGCTGCTCATTCTGAACCAGTATTTCTTTTACCACGCCGTCGTACTCGCTCTCAATTTCATTCATCAACTTCATAGCTTCCACGATACCCAGTATCTGCCCTTTGGATACCGTATCGCCCACCTTCACAAATGGCTCCTGATCCGGAGAAGCGGCGCTGTAGAATGTTCCAACCAACGGGGAAGCTACTACCTGCCCATCCCCGGAACTATCTGTTTTTTCTGACGCAGCCACACTCTGGGGCTGTGCAGTGATAACTGTCTGAGCTGCCTGCATTTCCGGCATCTGAGCAACAACCATGGTATCTTTCTTTTTTTTCAATTTCAGACTGGTACCCCGTTCACTATCCGTATATTCAAAATCTGTCAATTCAGAATCCGATACTGTCTGAATCAATGTCAAAATCTGTTCGATTTCCATTCTGCACATCTCCTGTTTTTGTAATTATTCAAAGCATCGCCGGCTCTGATCAGTCGTTATACTTTTTAATGAGCAAGGTTGCATTATGACCGCCAAAGCCCAGGGAATTGCTCATAGCATAATCAAACTCATATTCCACGCCATGTCCCTGTACATAATCAAGATCCAGTTCCTCGTCCGGATTTGTAAGTCCAACGGTCTGATGAATATAATTATGGTTCATCTGCAATACGCATGCAATAAACTCCACTGCACCTGCAGCTCCAAGTAAATGTCCGATCATAGATTTTGTAGAATTGATCTTCAGCTTATATGCATGATCGCCAAATGCTTCCTTGATTGCACGGGTTTCAAACAGATCATTGTGATGGGTTGCTGTACCATGTGCATTGATATATTCTATCTGCTCAGGAGAAACACCTGCATCTCTCATGGCGAATGTCATAGCGTTTGCCGCACCCATACCGTCCTCCGCCGGGGATGTAATATGAAATGCGTCACTGGTAGCGCCATATCCAACTACCTCAGCAAGAATCTTTGCGCCGCGCTTCTTAGCGTGCTCAAGCTCCTCCAATACAACCACACCTGCGCCCTCTCCCATGACAAATCCGCTTCTGTCTTTGTCAAACGGGATGGAGCATCTTGTGATATCATCGTTTGTCGACAAGGCTGTCAACTGGGTAAATCCGCTGATACTGATGGGCGTGATGGCATTTTCTGTACCGCCTGCCAGCATTACATCCGCATCACCATACTGAATGGTTCGGAATGCCTCACCGATGGAATGTGTACCGGTGGCACAGGCAGTTACCACGTTGATGCTCTTTCCTTTTAATCCCAACTGAATGGATACATTTCCGGCAGCCATATTGGTGATCATAAGCGGAACAAGCAGCGGGTTTACACGGTTCGGTCCCTTTTCTAACAATTTCACATGCTCACGCTCAATGGACTGTAAGCTTCCCACACCGGAACCGATTGCCACACCTACACGGTACGGATCTTCTTTCTCCATATCAAGTCCTGCCTGATCGAAAGCTTCCTTTGCTGCCACGACCGCATACTGGCTGAATGCCTCCATGCGTCTCGCAGCCTTCACATCCATACGCTCTTTTGCCACAAAGCCTTTGAGCTGTGCTGCAATTTTCACTTTATAGTCCGAAGTGTCAAAATAAGTAATCTGATCAAATCCCAGCTTTCCCTCTTTGATACCGCTCCAGAACTCTTCTACATTCAATCCGATGGGGGTGACTGCACCCATTCCGGTCACTACTACTCTTCTCATCTTTATTGTCCTCCCTACATCGCCATTCCGCCATCTACACAAATGACCTGACCTGTAATATATGCCGCTTCATCAGATGCGAGAAATGCAACCATATTTGCAATATCCTCTGTGGTACCGAATCTTCCAAGGGGAATCTGTGCCAGACCGGCCTGCCTTGCAGCATCGGAGATTTTATCTGTCATCTCTGTAGTAACAAATCCGGGAGCTACCGCATTCACACGGATATTGCGGCTGGCAAGCTCTCTCGCCATAGACTTTGTCATACCGATCACACCTGCCTTGGACGCTGCATAGTTCATCTGACCTGCATTGCCCAAAATACCGGATACGGAAGAAATGTTAATAATGCTTCCGCCTTTTTGTCTTAACATCTGGCGGGCAATGTGACGCATGGTGTTAAAGCTTCCCTTCAGGTTTGTAGCGATCACAGCGTCGAAATCTTCTTCCTTCATTTTCATCAGAAGGTCATCTCTGGTGATTCCCGCATTGTTTACCATAATATCAATATGTCCCAGTTCTTTTGCCAGAACCTTCATCATTTCAGCTACCGCATCAAAATCTGCCACACTGCATTTATAGGTCATACCGTCACCTCCGGCAGCCCTGATTTCTTCCAAAACAGTATTTGCCGCTGCCTCGGAACCATTGTAATTTACAATAACATACGCACCTTTTTTCGCCAGTGTCAGAGCAATCTGTCTGCCAATTCCACGTCCTGCCCCTGTGACAAGTGCTATTTTTCCTTCTAACATCCCAAATCCTCCAACAATTTATCCAGATCCCCGCAGGTATCCACACGATATCCGGTTACTTCTTTATCTATTTTTTTCAAAAAACCGGTTAAGGTTTTCTTTGGTCCAATTTCAATAAATATGTCCACGCCATCTGCAATCATACGCTCCACACTCTGCTGCCAGCGCACGGAGGATGAAATCTGAAGCTTCAACAGTTCTTTGATCTCCTTCTCATCAGTCACATAATCCGCGGTCACATTTGTAATATATGGTATATCTATCGTCGAAAGCTGCACCGGTTCCAGTTCTGCCGCAAGCTTCTCTCCTGCCGGGATCAGCATAGCAGAATGGAACGGTCCGCTTACCTTCAATGGCGTACATCTTCTTGCCCCGGCTTCCTTCATCTTCTCAGCCGCAGCATCTACAGCACCCTGTTCTCCTGTGATAACCGTCTGTCCTGGACAGTTATAGTTCGCTACGGATACGATACCGTCTGTCTCCTCACAGATCTTCTCGATCGTATCATTATCCAGGTTCATAATTGCAGTCATGGCTCCGCCTTCCGGAACTGCCTCCTGCATATAAGCGCCCCGTTTGACCACCAGTCTGAGCGCATCTTCCTCACTCATTGCCCCGGAAGCCACTACAGCAGCATATTCACCCAGACTTAAGCCAGCGGTCACATCCGGCTTTAATCCTTTTTCTTTCAACACACGCAAAATGGCTAACTCAACTGTAAGCATAGCCACCTGTGTATATTTTGTGATATTCAGATTTTCATTTTCCTCAAAGATCAATGCTTTCATATCCATACCGCTGACACGTTCTGCAAGTTCAAACACCTCTCTTGCAGCAGGATATGTATCGTAAAAATCTTTTCCCATACCGGTGTACTGTGCACCCTGACCAGGGAAAACAAATGCTGTTTTACTCATGTTTTGCCTCTTTCTTATCTGTTCAGAAGTTTTTGCGCTTCTTCCATGATTTCGTTTACAATCTCTGCGCAGGTCTGCTCTTTCTTTACCATACCTGCGATTTGGCCCGCCATAACAGTACCATGCTTTACATCTCCGTCGATGACTGCATTGCGCAGGGAACCAAGTGTCAGCTTCTCCAATTCTTCAAAAGGCGCTCCCTCTGCCTCCATGCGAAGATATTCTTTTGACATCTGATTTCTCAGACAACGGATCGGATGTCCATGACTTCTTCCCGTGACAGTCGAATCAATATCTTTTGCTTTGATGATACGCTGTTTATAATTATCATGACAGATACACTCTTTTGCCACACAGAATCTGGTTCCCATCTGAACCGCCTCTGCTCCAAGCATCATAGCTGCGGCAATTCCTCTGCCATCTGCAATTCCTCCGGCCGCAATCACCGGAATATGCACCGCATCCACTACCTGCGGCACCAGGGTCATAGTCGTAGCCGCACCGATGTGTCCGCCGGATTCCGTACCCTCTGCCACTACCGCGTCCGCGCCGCCTTTTTCCATCATGCGGGCGAGGGCAACGCTTGCAACAACAGGAATTACTTTTATACCTGCCTCTTTCCACATTTTCATATACTTTGCAGGGTTTCCGGCGCCGGTGGTAACGACCTTCACGCCTTCCTCCACAACAACCCTTGCAACCTCATCTGCATAGGGACTCATCAGCATAACATTTACACCAAACGGTTTATCTGTCAGCTCTTTTGCCCCACGAATCTCAGCACGGATCACATCCTCCGGAGCGCTTGCAGCTCCAATGATACCTAATCCTCCCGCATTTGACACAGCGGCAGCCAGTTTATGCTCGGCTACCCATGCCATACCGCCCTGAATGACGGGATATTCAATTCCTAATAATTCTGTAATCCTGGTTTTCATTATGCCTCTACGCCAAGTCCTTTCAGATGTTCAATCACATCACCTACTGTACTCATATTTTCAAGCTCCTCAGAAGGAATCTCTACGTTGTACTCCTCCTCCAGAGCCATTACCAGTTCAAACAGATCCAATGAATCTGCATCAAGGTCATCCTTGAACGTAGTCTCCATTGTGATGCCATCCGCATCTACACCCATCTGGTCTGCAATCATTTCCTTCATTTTCTCTAACATAATTTAAATCTCCTTTAAAATAAATTTTTATTTTCAAATAGTTTGACAATCAAAGTATATCAAACAATTCCTATTTGTCAAGACATTTGCTTATGTTTTTCGTTGACAGAATGTTCTAAACTTGATACGCTGTAACTGTTTCTATCCATCACGATTTTCTACATAGCTTTTACATTGAGAAAGGGGACACCAAAAATGGCTGACAAAAAAAACACTTCTATAGATGAGGATATCTTTGATCCTGACGAGATGTTTGTAACGCTGGAACTGGATGACGGTACGGAAGAATGCCGCATTTACACGATTTTTGAAATCCACGAACAGAATTATATCGCGCTGATTCCGCAGGATGCATCCGGTCAGGACAATGCAGAAGGGATCATCTATTTCTACCGCTATTTTGAGGACGAGGAGGGCAATCCTTCTCTGGAAAATATCATAGATGATGAGGAATATGAAATCGTATGTGATAAATTTGATGAATTACTGGATGATGAGGAATTTGAGCAGATGTAACTGCAAAAACAGGGGAGACACTCACTGATATGTCCCCCCTTGTTTTATTTATCACTACTTCTTTTCACCTTCATCTCGTCCAAAGTACATATTCCACACCATCACTATCCTGATATATGATTTCCGTCAGATTTTCATCCATCATTACCGGATATCGCATATTCTGAATACTGTTTTTTGACGTGCAGATCATACTCCAACTGGTTTTACCGGATAAAATAAACCGTTTTCCGTCTCTGATACCATTTAATTCTTTGACAATGGAATCCACATACACCATATCTTTATCTGCGTATTCCACAACTTCAAAAGCTGCATCCTCATAGGAAATATTCACAATAGGAGCAAACCACAAAATTCCGCCCACAATCACCACAGCAAATATAACAGCAATAATAACCAAAACCCGTTTTATCACTTTCTTCATAAAACTGTTCCTGATATTCTGATACAATTCTTTCCCGTCGTGTTCTGAGATTCCCGCTTCTTCTTTTATTGGCATTGGTTTTTCTAACTGCACTAACATCTGCCTGCACTGTTCACAGGTTTCCAGATGTTCCGCCACCATTTCCTGTGTCTGCGTGCTGCAGATCTTGTCTATATACAGCGGAATCATATCCCGAATGATGCTGCAATCTATTTTATTCATATCCATCCTCCTTCAGCTTTTCCCATATTTTTTGTTTTGCCCGGTAAAAGGTGACCCCCGCCCAGCTTACAGATTTTTCAAAAAGTTCTCCGATCTCTACCAGAGACATCTCTGCAAACACATGCAGTTGAAATACTTCTTTGTAGGGTTCCGGCAGACTATGCAGCACCTTCACAACCCGCTTTGCCAGATCCTTATCTTCCAGTCTGGTCGTAAAATCCTCCTTATCCGGAATTTGTTCTAACTGGTCACTGACCTGACGATCCTTTTTCCGAAAATGAGAAGCCAGCAGATGCTTTGCGATCTGGCACAGCCACACTTCTATCCTGCACTCATTCCGAAAGGAGTTTATTTTCATGATCGCCTGCACAAAGGTATCCTGCACGATGTCTTCCGTCAGCTCCTTATCCCTGCATAAAGAATAAACATATCCGTACAAGTATTTATAATGCCTATAGATCTCTTCTATTTCATTCACTTACATCCTCCTCTCTTTTCTCTTTCTACCAATAGGACGCAGAAAATCAGAAATCATTACAAACTTTTTATAAAAAAATCCCATCCGATACTGTATCACTTTACAGTACCCGATGGGATTCCTTTTTTGTAATGATTATAGGAGCAAAACTTCATCAAAAAGCTGCAAAAACTCCTGCTGCTCATTATGCGTAATCATAAGAATCGTTTTATCCTTCATTTCCAACAGCTTTTCACACACCATCCACTCTGTCTTTTTATCCAGTGCAGAAAACGGTTCATCCAAAATCAGAACAGACCTCTCTGACATCACAGCCCGGATCAGACTGACAAGCTGTTTTTCCCCGCCGCTCATATTGCTGCAATCACTGCTCTGCAGCATATATCCCTGTTTTTCTTCAGGTATGTAGTCATGGCAGGTCTTTTTTTCATCAAAACTGCCAAACACTGTGGTATTATCCAGGAAAGATTCCATAAACACATGGGACTGTTGATTTACATAGAACATAAGGCTGCTGCAAAGATCATAGGAAATCTCTCTTCCATCAATCAGAATCTTTCCGGAATCCGGTGTCAGATTACCAGTAATCAAATTTAAAATCGTGGATTTTCCTTTCCCGCTCTCTCCAACAATGGCATAATGCTTTCCTTTTTCAAACACATAAGAAAAATCCCGAAGCGTAAAATTTTTATAAGAAAAGCACACCTGCTCCAATCGTATTTCTTTTTCAAAGGAAATCGGCAACTCTTCTGAAAGTTCCGGTTCTTTCACCTCTTCCATGATTGCGTCCTTTGCCCCGGTCACAGACTTTACATTGCTGACGGAATCGATCATTGTACGCAATGGGAAAACAAAATCCTGAATATATGCAATAGTGGCAGTCGCCACACCCACCGTAATATTTCCACGGAACAACAAAACCGCAATAATGGCAAAGGCAGCTATATCTATGACATACATGACACTTCCGTTCAACGTATTCGCAAAGGTTTTGAACTTTCCATAATCATATCTGGCTTCCTCCATCTGCTCCAATTCCTGTTTATGCCGGTTTGAAATATTCCCATAAGTATCCCGGCTGACCATAGGATATCCTCTCAGCAGATCCAGAACTCTGGTAGTATATATGCCTGTCCGCTCCAGAAGCGTCTGCTTTTTCAGGGACAGCTTTTTCCCGGTCAGCTTTGGCAGAAACATCATAACTCCGGCTGCCGCATATATAATGATCGCAATTCTGATATCAAGCAGAAGAATATATACCGCATAGGTGACAAATCCGATGACAGATTCACAAATCTCCATGATATTTTCCACATATTCCCCACATGCGCTGACATCATTGATCAGCATAGAGCTGTAGTCACCGATCTCTCTGCTGCGGAATCTGTCTGGCTTCTTGCGGATGACAGCGGAAAACAGGTCCTGTCTTAAAGCTTCGTACAACTTTTTATCCAGCTTCCATGCTGTTTTCTGGGTGATATACTGAGCTGCTACACCGATGATGATACATGCCACAAAAACTGCAATCCACATAAACACATCACGCATGCCATGTTCAAATCCACAGTCAATCATATTTTTGATAATATACGGAAGAGCCGCTATGGCGGCAATATATATGAGATGAAAGAATAATCTTCCAAATATTTCAGATCGAGCTATATACAAGTATTTCTTCATGTTTATTATTCCTTTTACTAACATTTAAAAAATTTATTATATAACCAAGAATAGCAAAAAAGCTGCTACCACACAACAGCAACAGCCTTTTTGCTTCATACATTATTTGCCATTACAAGTGTTACCTTTGCATGCAGCTACTAAAAAGGACAAAACCGAAATCTTCACAGATGGTTTTTTATATTCACTTTTTCCCATATTATTCCCTCCTTCTCGTGTGAAATTTTATAATTACCTAAATAATTATAATCGCATTTCAGAAATATATCTTGCAGTTGAAGAACAAGAATATATATCTCCATCCTCTAAATATGCCAGTCCGGGACAACGATTACATTTATCTTTTAAAATACAATTTGGGCATTCAGTCAAATCTGTTTTCTTTATGTTTTGGATTTTAGAAAGTTTCTGGCTGTTCCATATCTCCTTAAGACCTTCTGTTTTTACATTACCCAATTTTAAAAATAAAGAATTGCAAGGATAAACATCTCCATTTGCATCAATTGCAAGCATATATTTTAAACTTCCACATGCTTCTTCAAACATATCTTTATTCCCTACTGCTTCAAACTGCTTTATTTCAGGCAATATCTTTTGTAAATCCTCTTTATTTATTATCAATTCTTTTGTAATAGAATCTCCATTACTTTTTGAAAAAATAATGGCAGATGTTATAAATCGAAAATTATGTTGAATGCAAAACTTGTGCACTGATGCATATGCATACTTGTTTATTTCCATCAAGGGAGTCTTTACTGTTACTGGAATTCCATATTTTTTAACACATAAAATACCTTTTAAAGTTTTTTCTAAAGATCCCTTTACATTTGTTATTTCATCATGTTCTTTTGCATTCATAGAATATATACTCACTGATATATCAGCAACATTTAATTTTTTTAATTTGTACGCCATTTGATCTGTAATCAATGTTGCATTTGTCAGTAATAAAACTCTTAAATACAAGCTTCTTGCAAATTCAATAATTTCTAGCAAATCTTTTCTCAAAAAAATTTCACCGCCCGTAAGAGTTAAATTCAAACCACCCATTTCTCGAAATTGTAACAAAATATCTTTTAATTCTTTAGTTGTCAAACCTTTCGACGTATGTTTGGGTATATAACTATAATGTACCCATAACAGTGGACACTCGAATTAGTGTAGTCCCTTCATTTTAGACACCTACTCAAGGTGGATCCATGAAGCTGGACACTCTCACTAATGGTTCCCCTGTTACTGAACACTGTCCCTATGTGGATCCTGTTTTCTGGACAGCCTCTTCAATTCATGGTATCCTTATCCAAGAACAGGAGGATGTCATGAGCAGAAAACTTTTCACTGAGGAACAACAACAGTTGCTACGCCAAAATCCATATGTCTACAGCGTTACAGGCACTCGCCTGCAGCTGACAAAAG
>CAYRZL010000049.1:0-20614 GCA_964428795.1 uncultured Lachnospiraceae bacterium
TACAGATAAGGGTCATTCCCCCTCACAATGCCATATTCCATAAGCAGAGCTGCACCCCCTGTGACGAAAGGGGCTGCCATGGACGTGCCGCTGCGCACCGCATACCCTCCTCCCGGCGCACAGGAAATAATCTCCACCCCCGGAGCCGCCAGATCCGGCTTTATCTGCCTGGTCTGCCAGGTATAACCCCGTCCGGAAAATTCTGCTGCTCTTAAAAATCTGGCATCATAAGCCGCCACGGATATCACCTTCCGGGCTGTAGAAGGGATCGTCAATGTTGTACTTTCCGTAGGATTCAAAAAACCGGTGCCTGCACTGAGGACAGACTGACCCGGCATCCAGAGATCATACTGACCCCAGACAATCCTTCCCGGCGCCATCTGAAGCTGCCATACCCCCACATCCACATAGGAATCTCCCGGTATAAAATCCAGATAAATCTCCTGATACTGACTGTATGGACTCGGCTTTCCGTAAAATACCAAAAGTTCTGTCCTGCCCAGCGTATAACGGTGTGTGCCGAGCACCGGAGATAAGGGTCCGATCCGCTCTCCGCCCGGATGCTGCAGATAAATATCAAATTCATCTGCGTAAAACTTCCAGATCTGGATATTCAGCCCTGTCTCGTAGTCTCCCACTGCAAACTCAATTATCTGTTGTGTCGTCCCTGACACATTGCGCTGAAGGGAGCCCGAGACAGACGCCTCTTTAAAATCACCGCTTGTATGAATGCGGGATGCGCCTTCATTCCCCGTTCCGGCAACGATCACACTTTTCCAGAAATTGGATATATCATCCATGTAAGTCTCCAAAATGCTGCTCCCGGTATGACTGCCATAATTGTTTCCAAAGCTGATATTGATCGCCACCGGTTTGCGGTACTCCAACGCCTTTCTCACCACATAGTCGATGCCCCGCATCAGTTCCGTAGTGCGCGGAAAAGAACGCTCCCCCGGAGTTCCCAGCTTTACAATGAGCAATTCACTCATGGTTGCCACACCTTTATATCTGCCATCGGAAGCCCGTCCGTTTCCGGCAGCAATTCCGGCTACATGGGTACCATGTCCGGAC
This sequence comes from uncultured Lachnospiraceae bacterium, assembly GCA_964428795.1. Classification (GTDB taxonomy): domain Bacteria; phylum Bacillota; class Clostridia; order Lachnospirales; family Lachnospiraceae; genus CAYRZL01. Next base: position 1,072 of record CAYRZL010000049.1, read on the forward strand.
AGGTCACGACTGGGCACCAGCTGAAACCTTGCCGCTTCCGTCCCCTGTTCCAGCGCAGCATCGATCTGCTCTGCCGAAAATTCCACTCCTGTCTGAAACCCTTCCGGGGGCAATTCATCATATTCTGCTCTTGGCGTCAGTGTCTGATCCCACAAATTTAAGATTCTGGTGCTTCCGTCCTCATTGCGAAAATCCGGATGGGCATAATCAATCCCACTGTCTATGATTGCAGTCAAAACCCCGGCTCCGTAGAGATTAGCTGTGCCGCTCATATCCCAATATTCGGAAAAAAGCTCCGTTTGCAGCGATGAGATGCAGGCTGCCCTGCGCCCCTGTTCCACTGCAAAAAAGAGCCTCTTTGGTTTTTCCATATATTCAATTTCCACCTCGCCTGCCACCTGATCCATCAATGACCGGGGAATCCGTAAAATAGCATATTCATTCAGCAATTCTTCTACCAGAACTCCCGGATAAACGCCTTCCAGCCTGTTGATATCCCCGGAATATTTCACAATGACCTCCCATGTGTCTGTATCTTCCGAAAAGCCCACGTCCAGCTCCAACGACTTTTCTCTTTCTTCCTGGGTTGCATCCAATGCCAGATTCAGCATATCCTCCAACTTTTCATTCATACAATCACGTTCCAAAACACATATTAGTTCACTGTATGCCAAAGAGAAAGAAGATGTGCCCCGCAAAGGAAGTACATCTTCTTTTTATCCGCCACACTGCAGTATCATCTAATCTTTCAGAGTAATAGATGCAGAATCAAAATACAGAGAATATTCCATTTCCATCGGCGTACCCATGGCAACCGTATCTGCGATCACCGCCATTCTCCAGTCTATCACTGTCACCGGAATTTCAAAAACGGAATTTCCATCACTTGGCAGCTGATCATACTGCACATCGCCGATTTTCATATAATCATAGTTTGAACTGTTCCAGATGATCGTAGCCACAGCCTCTCCGTCTTTTACCTTCATAGCTGCCGGAGATGTAATGGACGTGGTTCCATTGGCGCCATACAGCTCCACATCTACGGTATAGTCACCGTCCTCCAGCTCCAGATCAGCAATGGTTTTCACTACGCCATCCTGAAATGCCTCCAGAGGAAGGGAATCTGCTCTAAAGATCAACTGACGGTCATACCATTTCTGTTTGTTTTTGCTGAAAGCAGTACAATTAAGCTGTTGATCCAATGCTTCTACTGCCACAGTAAATGTATGAGCACCATCTTCATCTTCCACCGGCTCTATATAATTTGCCTCATCCGTCTGAATCGCATCCATTCCGGTACCCATATAAACGTACTCATAACCGGTACCGCTCATGGTCATGACAGCAGTCATACTCCCATTTTCTACGCTCAACTGACATTCTACAACATTGAACATGGTAGAGCTGCATTCCACATCCACGTCATAGACGCCATCCTTCAGCTTATCCCCGCTGACAGGAACCATATCCGGATCACCGATCTCCACCTGCTCTGACATGTCATCCGCAGTTGCCAGAAGGCTCAGATCCAAATCCTCCGTGTTTACTTCCTCCGGGCTTTCCTCAGAAATGCTTTGCGCCTCTTTTGATGCTCCATCTGCTTCATCCGGCGTCTTTGCCGGATCGGAACCGCAGCCTGATAGTAACTGTCCTGCTGCCAGAGCTGCCGCCAAAATCACCACAATCTTTTTCTTTTTCATCACTTTTCTTTCCCTCTTATCTGTACTGACATTTATTGCTGCGAAGCCATAGTTTTAAGAATACAGCATAAGAGGCTGCCAGTCAACCACCGGCAGCCTCCATATATTTCTTTTTAGTTCAAAGAATCAATAGCAGCCTGTGCATGCTCAACAAGCAGCTGCTGGATAGCCGGAATCTCACCGAGACCGCGAAGAATACACTCTACTTCATATCCCTCAGCCTCAAACGCGGTTTTCCAGGTACCTTCCTCATCCCCTGCCATGTCATTGTTTGCATGGTCGCCTGCAACGATCATAAGCGGCTCCAGAACTACTTTTTTGTACTCGCCCTCTTTTACCTTTGCCAGAACGTCATCCAGAGAAGGAGTAGCCTCAACAGTACCTACATAGTAGTTTGCATATCCTGCCTCTGTGAGCATATCCTGCATTTTCTGGTAAACTGCATTGGAATCTGCCTCAGTACCATGACCCATGAAGCAGATTGCTGTCTCACCGTCATCATACTCAGCAGTAGCCTCTGTAATTGCATTCATTACAGTGGTAAAGTCTTCGTCAGAAGTCAACAGCGGCTCACCGATTGCGATCTTCTCAAAGGAATCTGCATATGTAGCAGCCTCATTTTTTATGTCATTATACTCCAGACCATTCATCAGATGTGTAGGCTGAATCACCAGATTCTTCACTCCGTTTGCAACAGCACGGTCCATAGCCTCACCGAAATTATCGATCACTTCGCCATCCCGGCTGTTGATATGATCAATAACGATCTGGGCGGTAAATCCACGACGGACAGACCAATCCGGAAACGCGGTTTCCATAGCGCCCTCAATAGCGCCGATGGTAAGACGTCTGCTGTCGTTAAAGCTTGTACCGAAGCTGACTACCAACAATTCGTTCTCCCCGATCTCATCCCCATTTCTCGGATCATCCAAAGACGCGTCTCCGGTCTCGTAATTTTCCTCGTCCTCACCTTCAGCTTCCGGCTCTGCAGATGCTTCTTCCGGCGCTTCCTCGGATACTGCTTCCGGTTCTGTAACTGCGCTTGGCTCTGCTGCCGGCTCATTTGTCTCTGTGTCGCCGCATCCTGCCAGCATGGTCACTGCCATTGCTGCTGTAGCAAGCAATGCGATCATTTTTTTGTTTTTCATGTCACTTTTCCTCCTAAAAAAATAATGTCTTCTTCCATACGAAAAAGGACATTCACAAAGGCTGCAATAAACCCGGCGGAATATGGATATATTATGATATCCGACCCACACCTGCAGTTAATATGTGATGATTCGCTTTCGACGGAAGCTTTGATTCATCGAAATTTCCAGCAGGTTTCCTGGCTCACAGATCATTACCTCCGCCGCCTTCTCAGATCTATCATCCAATGGCATACATGGCGTCAACTCCCTGTTTACAGTGACCGGATCGCTCAGGTTTCTCACCTGATTCCCTTTTAACCTCTCTTTTGTCTGCACTGCTGTCTGAAAAACAATACTGTGTTTCCAAAAAGAGCGGCACTGAAAATCCATATGATTCTATATATTAACAAATTTTTTTTCAAAAAGGTAGTAAAATTTTTAGGTGTTTATCAGTTTCTTCACATATTTTTCCAAATTATGATATAATTGGTAACAGTTTAGCCATAGCGTATCGCACAGACGAATCATGCTCGCATGAATGAGAATGTGCAATATGCTATGAGGGGAGCGCCGGATTATGAGCAAAGTTAGCTACGAAGCAGTGGGAAAGTACCGTAGGTGCGGCTTTGCGAATGGCGCGGCTGAACTGTTACATATATTATGTATAGTAATATCCGGTCACTTATGAATAATGGAGGTTTCTATGATTGACACTGTTTTGCTGGACCTGGACAACACCATTTTAGATTTTAATAAAGCAGAGGAAATGGCACTTACAAAGACATTAGAGCGCATCGGTATCAATCCAACCCCCGATCTTCTGATGCGTTACAGTGTCATCAACTTATCTCAGTGGAAGCTGTTGGAGCTTGGTAAACTGACTGTCGATGAGGTAAAATTAAAACGATTTGAACTCTTTTTTCAGGAATTCGGCATTGCCGCATCTCCAAAAGACGCTGCTCATACATATGAATATCTGCTTAGGGAGGGATGCTTTTTCATGGACGGCGCCGAAGAAATGCTCTGCGCGCTTAAGATGTCCTATCGCCTCTATCTTGTAACCAACGGAACCGCACATGTACAACACAGCCGCATCAAAAAAGCAGATCTTTCCCGCTATTTTGAGAAAATTTTCATATCCGGTGAAATCGGTTATAACAAACCGGATATCCGATTTTTCAAAGCCTGTTTTTCACAGATTCCGGGATTTGAAAAATCTAAAACCATCATCATCGGAGACAGCTTATCTTCCGATATAAAAGGAGGCATAAATGCAGGCATCCGAACCTTCTGGTATAACCCGGATCATATATGGCATGATAAGACGGTCACTCCCGACTATGAAGTTTCTGACCTTCGAAAAATCCCTGATCTGCTAAAACAAATACAGGACAACGCCTGATCTGACGTTGTCCTTTCGTTTTACTTTTCATTTTCTTCTCGTTTTACTTTTTTATAAGGTCTTTAATCACCTCTCCGGCAATAATAAGCCCCGCCACAGAAGGTACAAATGCCACACTGCCCGGCGCTCTTTTTTCTCTTCCGGCTTCCGGATTTTCTGCTCCTTTATCTTTTGCATCTCCTGAAACCGGCGTCTCCTCCGAATACACAACCTTCAGATTTTTTATCCCCCGCTTTTTCAATTCCCGGCGCATCACCTTCGCCAGCGGACACACACTTGTTTTATAAATATCTGCCACCCGGAAAGCACTTCCATCCAGTTTATTTCCTGCTCCCATGCTGGAGATGATCGGAACACCGCTCCCGGCTGCCCGTACTGCCAAATCTATTTTTGCGGTCACGGTATCCACTGCATCCACTACATAATCATAGTCTGCAAAACAAAATTGCTCTGCTGTTTCCGGCAGATAAAAACATTTGTGGGCATGCACCACGCAATCCGGGTTAATATCACGAATGCGTTCTGCCATCACATCCACTTTATCCCGGCCTATCGTACTGTGAGCGGCTATGATCTGACGATTCAGATTTGTCACATCGACTATATCTTTATCGATAATATCTATTTCTCCTATACCGCTTCGCACCAGAGCTTCTATGGCATAGCCTCCTACACCGCCTACTCCAAATACTGCCACTCTGGAATGCGTCAAACATTCCATAGCATCTGCTCCGAGCAAACATTCTGTTCTTGCAAATTGCTCTTTCATATCCTTTTCTCCGTTTTTTATAAAATTACACGGTCAATCATTCTATATTTTTACCATCAATTTCCCTGTTCTTCAAGTACATAATCTTTTTCTCGATCGAACTTTTTGTCAGCATCCATTCCCTTTCATGTACCGGATGAATATTCAGGTGATCCATAACCTTTTCCACAGCCTCATCTATCGTATCACTTTCATCTAAAACAGCACTCATTTCCCTCAAAATCCCATATTCCTTTTGAATATTTTGTTCTGCCAAATCAGCTATTTCTGCTCCCTGCACAATTTCTCTGTGTGCTAATGCAAAACAGGGGTAAGTAAATGTCTTTATCCGCTCCATCGTCTGCAAAGACTTTTTTTCGTCCAGCATCGCCGGCATCTTTGCAAATTTAACCAGTGAATGGGATAACATAGCGTCTCCCAGATAACAGACGCCATCCGGCGTCACATAACCGGTATGCTGCTTTGTATGTCCGGGCAGAGCAAGTACCTGAAATGTCTGTCCGTATAATTCAATACTTCTTTCCTGCGTCTGTATTTCATGAAACGAATATGGATGAGCTGTCAGAAACTCCCTCTGCCATGTCTCAGATTCAATTCCCCACTCGTATGCCATTCGCTTTGGATGCCGGAGCACATCCACCTCCTTTGCCGGAGCATATATCTGTGTTCCGTAAATTTCATGCAAAATACGATTATGGGCGGTATGATCACTGTGCAGATGAGAATTTAAAACCGCGCAAACCCGCACTTTCATCCGTTTCACCAGATCCAGGAACTCCTCACTGTAGCTGCTTCCGGAATCAAACAGTACCATCTCCGATTCTGACAGATGATAAGTAAGCACCAATGCCCTCCCAGTCATAATATATCCCGCTTTACCGATCAATCTTTTCCATTCCATATGCGCTCTCCTCAGATTCAATTACTGCTGCCCGGTTATAAAGGATAACAAACTTCTGTTATAACAAGAAAAGATTGCCGATAATGCGCATTCCCCATGAGCAATATCACCAATCTTTCCTTGTTTAGTACAATTATTTCCGAACAGTTTCTGCCGATACCCCTATCGACTACCTACCCCTAAAATTTCCAGATATAAAATCTTTTCCCTCTATGGCTAAAATTATAGTAAGTATGCATCTAAATGTCCAATGCAAAGAACGCATTACACGCCTTATCTTCTCGGCATGATGATCGCAGCAACCAGATAAAGCAGTACTCCACCGCCCCATACAAATGTCAATGCCACAAAAATCAAACGAATGATCACCGGGTCCAGACCGAAATACTCGCCTAAACCTCCGCAGACACCGCAGATAATTCTGTTTTCCTCTGATTTATATAATTTCTTTCCTTCCATTTTTAACCTACCGTCCTTTCTGTCTCTGAAAAAAGTCGTATATGTTTTCACTGCTATTGTATCCATATTTCTTTATTTTATCAACTGTAATTCATTTCAAACTTATTTTATTTTGAGAGAAATTTCACCGCTGTTGCATTCAGCATCGATTGTCCATGAACTACGGTTATTTTCCTTGTACTCTCTTGAAATTCCGTCATAGGAATGATTATTCAATGTAATACTTCCCATGCTGTTTTCCAGATCATAATTGTAATCATCTTCAGAACCGCTCAGACTTACATTGAGCTCACCCATATTGCATTCCAGGTCAGCGCTTGCAAGCAGCTCGCCGCCATTCACTACCAGCTCTCCCGCATCCACTTCCATATCCGCTTTTCCGTTAACATGGATCTCTTCCAGGTAAGCGGATCCGGAACCAACAAATACATCCAGACTATTCATTGCAGTCAGACTTGCAGTGGCATCTATTTCTCCTGCAGACACTTCCAATTCCATTTTATTTGCTGTCAGATCCGACTCTATACTCATAGCTCCTGCAGATACGCTCAGATCGATCTTGTCAAATATGTTATCCTGAGGAACATACAGCTTAATTTCTGCTGCTCTTGTGTTGCTTAATAAATTTTTACTGTCAGTTTTATCTTCCAGCTTCAGCTTACTTCCCTTTTGGCTCAATGTGAGCTTGTAGTTTCTGGGTTTAATCTGCAGCACAATCTGATCTGCGCTCATATCTTCCTCCAGCGGAAGAATATCCATCTCCGCCGCTCCAACTGAAAGGTCCAGCTCCGTAATCGTTTCTGCATTCATCTGATATATACACTCATCTGTAATCACATCAGAAAAATCTCCCTCCGTCGTCTCGTACGCAGTCGCAGTGGATGCATCTGACGAATCATGGCTATGAGAATCTTCCTGATGACTATTGTCTGTCTGTTCAACAGCAGACTGCTGCACTTTGTCAGCATTATCCCCGTCATCATCCCAATCATCATCGTCCCAATAATCGTCAACCTGATCCGTTGCTTCTGAAACCGAGCGAAAAACTCCCCATGCCCAGCCATCATTACCCTTATATACTGAATCCCGAAATACTCTGACGCCAAACGCCACTCTTCCCACTGCTGCTAAAATAATACCGATTGCAACCAAAACAAGCACTATAATCAACGCAATCTTTACAAACCGTTTCATCTAATCCCTCCTGTTCTTTCTTCCCGTTCCGCACAAATTACGGATTCCTTTTGCCAGACCCCGAAGTGACCATGGCAAAAATTTACCACAATACAATACCACTACGGTCAACATCAAAACTGCCAGAGCAAGAATCAAAAATCCGCCTGCCCACGCCGCTATCAATCCGGCGACACCGCCTATGATGCCGAAAACGCCGAATGCAAGCGCACAAAATCCGGCAATAAAAAGACCTCCCATCGTAGCCACAAATCCCACTGCAACTGCAACTAAAGCAACCATCACCGCGCAAAGTATAACCACACCTACAATAATAAAAATGACTCTCAGCGGGAAAGCCAATACCCGCAGCACATCATTTGCGGTATCTCCGCGATGCTCTTCCCTGTATTCAAAAGGTTCTTCCCCGTATCCATGATGTTCTTCCCCGTATTCAAAAGGTTCTTCCCGGCTCTCATGCTCCTGCCCGGCTGAATACTGAGACTCTTCCTGTTCTTCTGACAATATATCCTCTCTTTTTGTCAGCGGATGCTCCTGCTCCCACTGTCCTTTCCGGTAACCAGACTCCGTATAAATCCCATCTTCATCCCCCTGATTCAAACCGGATCGGATCATGTAGGCTACTTTTTCCGGGGAACCAAGCTCACTGATCAATCGTTCCTCGCTGCCCTCGCCAGCATCCTCAAAATAACATCTGTAAAACTCGATCGCTTCCTGCCGCTCTTCCTCTGAGATATCCGACAACAGGTACTCAAGCTGTTTCAGAAACTCATCTTTCCTCATCTTATCTCCTCTCCCGAAAATAAACTGCTTATTTTCGAAGCATATATCTCCCATTCACTTTTATACAACTGAAGCTGCGAAAATCCCTTGGACGTAATCTTATAATACCGTCGGTTTCGCCCGCCACATTCCATATCATATACTTCCAGACACTCATCCTTCTGCAGCCGCCGCAACACCGGATACAGCGTAGATTCCGACACATCCAAAGCCTTTCGGACATCCTGCGTGATCTTGTATCCGTAGGTACCTTCCGACTCTTTCGAGACGACAGCCAGAACAATAGCGTCCAGGAGCGCAGCACCCGTATTAAAAACCATCTGTCCACTCCTTTCCTTTATTCCTTTCTTTGTGTTCCTCTATCTTGTATAATACTATACGTTATATAATATTATTTGTCAACAAATATTATACAAAAAAAGAGCAGGGCGTTTTACCTTGCTCTTTACAAACTGTTTTTATGAACTTTTCCTACAGATAAATGCCGCGTCCTTCGATCACATAGATATAACCCTTATCCTTATAATAAGTATTCAGCGCTTCACGCAGCTCTTTTGCCTTCTGTTCACTGTCGCAGATCAAATACAGCTCTTTCTCATCTTCTTTCAGATAATGCATTTTCCAGATTTTGTACTGTTCCATTTTCATTTCTCCCGGTTTTTCAGAACTTTTTGTTCTGTATTGTTTTGTTTCTTCTATAATTATACCTTTGCCTGCGTACCGTGGTAATCCAAAAGACAACTTAATCTATGCAATTTTTACATAACTTACTTCTAATTATAATCCTAAAAATTTCTGGGTTATCTTATAAATCGTCATTGTTATCTGCCTTCCTCCTTTTCCGGGAAGATGCAGCGTCTGACCTGATATACGGTTTCTCAGCTTCCTATACAACCGTTTATCTCTGTTATAAATATATTTCCAGAAATCTCTTTTCTTCTCCTGATTCTCTCTGGTTCCTGAGTGAATGAGCATCACCGTAGAGATAGAGGTAACCAGATTCAGATAGCTGAACATATAATTACGCAAATGCAGATTCTGAATCCATTTAAAATCATAGGCATCGATCATAATCTTATTCACACGGAGAAGCTGATCCACCTGACTTATCATCACCTGCTCATTCACAGACTGATCCTCACTTCCCACATGATAACGGTAGAAATCCACATTCAGATAATACATGTTATTCACATATGGCAATGGAATGTATACAAACAGATGATCCACATATGACGTATATCTCGGTAATACCAGATGACACTCCCGCAACAGCTTGGTCCGGTAAATCACAGAGTGCATGAGAATATATTTCCCCATGTTAAAATGCTTTGTCTCATTCCAGCCAAAAATCTGATTTTCCGGCAGTATATTCGTGTAGCGTACTACTTTTCTGCGCTTTGCCCCTTCCTTTTCATAGGTAAAATTGCTGATAAGCATATCCAACGCACAGTTTCCCCCTACCAGGCTCTCCAACGTAGACAAGATTTTACGATATGCGTCCTCATCTACCCAGTCGTCACTGCCTACCACTTTAAAGTAAATACCGGTCGCATAGGCAAGTCCCGTGTTCAGCGCCGCTCCCTGACCGCCATTTTCCTGATGAATAACTTTTACAATATTCGGATATTCCTTCGCATAATTTTGTGCTATCTGCAATGTATTGTCCATGGAGCCATCATCTACGATAATAATCTCTGTCTCCTCACCGCCGATTAACAAAGAATCTATGCATTTTTTCATGTGATCCTGCGAATTATAACAGGGAACTGTAATTGTCAATAATTTCATAACATACTACACCTTTTCGTTTGTTTCGCTATTGTAAGTATACACTATTTACAGCAAAAAGAAACCATGAGTTTATGAACACCCTGTTCATATTTTATTTACAAAAAAACAATATTATGAACATATCAGGGTCATAATTCCAAACTATAATGAAATCAAGCTAAACAGCTTGCTACAATTTCTTTTCATATAAAATCTTTTTCATGTAAATGCCGGTGCCCTAGAGGGTGCCGGCTTCCTCTTTCCAAACGACTTTTATGACTGAAACCTGTCATTTCCCAACCGGATTTTCATATATTTCACATATGCTTCAAAAGCTGCCGGAATGGGATAGTGACTCTCCACATCCTCATTTTCCACAAAAAGCATATCACTCTCTCCCATGGTGAGCTGATCCACACGGATCATATAACCTGCCATATGCCACTCAATATGAGAAAAAATGTGTTTTGCTTCCTCCAGTTTTTCAATCCGCAAAGGCTGCAGCCCCATCTTCTCCACATACCTTAAGGCTTCCTGCTCAGACATATGTCCCAATACATTCGGCAATTCATACATTCCTGCCAAAAGTCCCTTCCCCAGACGTTTATTAAGCACTACCCGTTCCCCGTCACGAATGACCATCACGGTACGTTTCTCGATTCTTCGCGCCTTCGCCTTACTTTTTACCGGTAATTCCATAATACGTCCGGCTGCCCTTGCCTGACAGAAATCTTTGCATGGACATTCCTCACACAGCGGTGCTCCGTTTGGCAGACAGACCGTAGCCCCAAGCTCCATCAAAGCCTGATTAAAAGCGCCTGCCCTGTCCCCGGGAATGATATCCTTCACTGCATCTTCTACTTTGTTTTTTACAGATTGCTTCATAATATCGGAATCATCCAGTGTAATACGCATGAGCACGCGCAGTACATTACCATCTACCGCAGGCACGGGGAGTCCATAGGCAATGGATGCCACTGCCCCCGCGGTGTAATGTCCGATACCCTTTAGTTTCAACAATTCATTATAATCCGCAGGAAGTTCTCCATCATACTCTTCCATCACTGTTTTTGCGGCAGCCTGCATATTGCGCACCCGGTTATAATATCCGAGCCCCTCCCACAGCTTTAACAGCTTATCCTCCGGGCAGGACGCCAGATCAGACACATCCGGTAATTCTTTTGTAAATCGCTCAAAATATGGCTTTACCGCCTCCACTCTCGTCTGTTGAAGCATAATTTCTGATACCCACACCCGATAAGGAGTCGGCGTTTCCCGCCACGGGAGCGCCCTGGCATTACGATCAAACCATGTAAGCAGCGGTTCTTCTATTTGTTCCAAATTTGTATCTTCTATCATAAAATTCTCTCTTCTATGTTATGTAAACTAATATTAAACACAGATTTTCTTCTATCCGCACATAATACACAGCTTATAGATGCACGGGCACAGGAAGATCCAGGGCTAACGTATCCTCTGTCACTGTGCAGTCATAGGCAAGTACCTGTACTCCCGCCCTCCATGCCTTGCGCAATGCTTCTCCAAACGCTGCATGTGTCCCGTCATTTGGTTCAAACAGATGGATTCCCTTCATCTGAATCACGAAAATCATGTATGCCTCGTACCCTTCTTCCATACAGGAAATCAATTCTTCTATGTGCTTAATTCCCCGCTCTGTAGGTGCATCCGGAAATCGGGCAACCCCATTTTCCTCCAGCGTCACACCTTTTACTTCTATAAAAGCCTTTCGCTCTCCGGCCTCCACATAAAAATCAAACCGGGAATTGCCATATTTTTTCTCCGGTCTTATTTTGGATTCCTGTCCAAAAAGATTCCCTTCGCTCAGCCATTCTTTCACAACCTGATTCGGAGCCTGTGAATCCATATTGATCAGCAAGTTCCCCTTTTTCACTCCAATGAGATCATACCTTGTTTTACGGTTTGGATTGTCACTTTCCTGTATAAAAACCTCTGCACCGGGAATCAATAATTCTCTGCAGCGTCCGGTATTTTTTACATGACAAATCACTTCCTGTCCCTCTGACATCACATGTGCCACAAATCGGTTTTGTCTGGACAAAAAAGCTGCCTTTTTTATTCTCTCATACTTCATTTTTTTCCTCAGTTATAATTGGGATACCGGGACCGCTGCCCGATCTGAAATTTCTTTCTATCAGTTTATCACGCAGGAGTATGTTTTACAACTTCCATTTTTTCGTAAGAACGCCAAGTCGCTCTGCCACGGCCCCGATAAATGGGCAAATAATCAAATTGCCTGCGTATGCCGCTGCCATTTGAACTCCCATAACTCTCTGCGAATCCCTGCGCCCGAATCTTGAAGGGGTAAGATGTATCATACTGGGGAATATAGGCGCACATCCAATTCCGATACATGCCATTGCAATATAATAAAACGTTAAAATTCTCTTGTGTTTCCTTTCCAAAACTCTTATAATAAAATTACAGGATGGTAACTACCATCTAATTATAATCTGATGAAAGGGGGATTTTTCTATGACAGATAAAATCATTACTATTGGACGTGAATATGGAAGCGGCGGCAGAGATATCGGAAAGGAATTAGCAAAGCGCATGGGGGTAGAATGCTATGACAGCCGCCTTCTTCTCATGGCCGCTGAAAAGAACGGAGAATTACATCCGGAAGTTCTCGCATCTGTGGATGAGAAAAAAGCAAGCCCCTGGCTCTATAGTATGCAGCCGGAATTTAATCATCAGGCTGCCGCACTTTTTACTCCGGTAAACGATACTCTGTTCCGTCTGGAAGCAGACATTATTCGTGATCTGGCAAAGAAAGGAAGCTGTATTATCATCGGCCGCTGTGCAGATTATATTCTGCGGGATATGCCGAATCTGCGCTCTGTATTCATCAATGCAGATCTGGACAGCCGCATCAAACGGGTTATGGAACGCCAAAATCTTTCTGAGAAAGCTGCCGCATCTATGATTCGGCGGATTGATAAAGAACGCTCCGGCTATTACAATTTCTATACCGATAAAAAATGGGGCGCTGCTGAAAGCTATGATATCGTTATGAACAGCAGCAGACTTGGTGTGGAGACATGTATTAATATCATCGCATCTCTATAAAATACGTCTCCGTAAAATAGAAGGAAAAGCGGACGATTTTGGTCGTCCGCTTTTTTACATCAGATTATGTTTCCCTTTTCAGAAAATCATACTATTCCTCATCCTCTGCCCAGGCAAGTGCACACCGCACCGCACGTTTCCAGCCCTTAAGCAGTTTTTTCCTTCTTTCTTCCTCCATGGATGACTGAAACTCATACTCCAGCTTCCAGTTTGCCCGGATCTCTTCTTTATCTTTCCAGTAACCGACGGCAAGTCCTGCCAGATATGCCGCTCCAAGTGCTGTAGTCTCAATGCATTCCGGGCGAAGAACATTTGCCCTCATGATATCCGCCTGAAACTGCATCATCATATTGTTTGCACTGGCGCCGCCATCCACCTTCATCTCGGACAGCTTGATTCCCGCCTCTTCTTCCATGGCGCCGATCACATCATATGCCTGATACGCCACAGATTCCAGCATGGCACGGATAAAATGTTCTTTTTTGCATCCCCTTGTAATACCTACTACCGTACCTCTCACATAGGGATTCCAGTAAGGCGCCGCCATTCCTGCAAAGGCAGGCACAATATACACCTCATTGGTATCCTCCACCCGCAAAGCATACTTCTCGGATTGTGCCGCGTCACGGATAAGACGCATCTCATCTCTGAGCCACTGAATTGCAGCTCCCGCCACAAACACGCTTCCCTCAAGGGCATATTCCACCTGATCGTCCACACTGGCTGCAATCGTAGTCAGCAACCCCTTTTTCGACATAACAAGCTCTGTTCCCGTATTCATCAACAGAAAGCTTCCGGTTCCATAGGTGGTCTTTACCTCTCCCTTTGAAAAACAGCACTGTCCGAAAAGCGCCGCCTGCTGGTCTCCAACCGCTCCGCACACCGGTATGGAACCGTCAAAAACAGGTACGTCCGAATAACCATAAATACAACTGGAAGGTTTTACCTCCGGCAAAATACTCCTCGGTATATTTAACTCTCTTAAAATATCCTCGTCCCATTGTAAGGTATGAATATTATAAAGCATGGTTCGTGATGCATTGGAATAATCCGTTACATGCGCTTTTCCGCCTGTCAGATTCCAGATCAGCCATGTGTCTACCGTTCCAAACAGAATATCTCCTGCCTCTGCCTGCTCTCTCGCTCCCTCCACATGATCCAGGATCCATGCGATCTTGCTGGCAGAAAAATATGCATCCGGAATCAACCCGGTAGACTGCTGTATTTTATCATAAATGGCAGATCCCCGAAGGGTATCAATGTACTCTGCTGTACGCCTGCACTGCCATACGATAGCGTTATAGACAGGCTGTCCCGTACGACGGTTCCACATAATAACAGTCTCTCTTTGATTGGCAATGCCGATTCCTGCGATATGCTCGGGGGTGATGCCCGTCGCCGCCAGAACCTCCGCCATAACAGAGAGCTGCGTGGACCAGATCTCTCTGGGATTTTGCTCCACCCAGCCCGGCTGGGGATATATCTGCGGCAGCTCCTTGGATGCCTTTCCGAATATCTTTCCGTTTTTATCAAACAGGATGCACTTTGAGATGGAGGTTCCCTGATCCAGCGCCATAATGTATTTTTGCATTTGTAAACTCCCTTCTGCTTTCAGCCATAAGTCTTTTCTTTCCTGTAAAGCATCAGTGTATAATATTGCAGACGGTTACTGTCGTCAATACGATAATTCTGCATATCTATCATAACACCGGAACAGATATTTTGACAATATAAACTGATAACTGACCAAATCTAAGGTCAGCTATCAGCCCAAATCATATATTCTTTACTTATAACACAAATTTCTCTAAAATTTCAAACTCTCCGTAATCTCCGTAAAGATCACGCCCAGCGCATATGCACCTGCATCCGGGTAACCGATACTTCTCTCTCCTACTGTGCCCGCACGTCCCATATGAGCCACATGCTCTGCGGTAGCATCCGCACCTGCAACAGCGGCTTTCGCTGCCAGATCAAAAATCTCAGCAATCGGTTTTCCTGTATTCGCGCTCCATGCGTCTGCACATGGAACCAATGCATCGATCAGAGTCTTATCGCCAACTACGGCTCCCCGTCCAAAGGAGCGCTCCCCCGTTTTCTGAATGCCGGTTACTGCCGCCTGAAGCATTGCCGCAAATTCCTCTCTTGTAAGCTCCGTTTTTTCACCTGCGCTCTTTCCGGCAAAACGGAACGCTGAACCCCAGATCGGACCGGAAGCGCCGCCGCAGTACTCCATGATCACCATACCGGCATCTGAGAGAAACTGCCCGATGGTCTTTGTATCTGCGGTTACAATTCTGCTCCACTCACGCTTCAACTGCTTGAAGCCCTTTGCAACGGACATTCCAAAATCACCGTCGCCTGCATGGGAATCCAGTTCGCAGAACGGAACCTCGTTGCGGATGATCACGTCAGCCATTTTGTCCACGATGTAGATCATGTTGTCCAGACTGATCTTTTCATCAGATACAACAGCCTTTGCCTCATCGGTATCCATGGAAAAATCGATCTCTTTGTTTTCCTCAGAATTATCCTTCATGTTTATATAGGAAACAGAAGGAACCGGACCGGATACCTTAAATGCCGGAGCGTCAGACTGCGCATCGATCAGCTCTTTTAACTGGTCATTCATTCTCAGCAGGGATACGGAAGCGCCTGCCATGTCAATGGATGTCATATAGTTCCCTACAAAGGTGCGATATACTTTGATATTCTTCTCATCCAATACCTTCTGCACTGCATTGTTCAGCAGATACAATTCCTGAAGAGGAGAAGCGCCGAAACCATTGATCAAAACAGTTGTCTCGGAGCCTTCGCCCAGCTCAAGCTCTGCTGCCAGGGCATCTAACATGCGGGAAGCCAGCTCATCTGCTGTCACGACCTTCTCACGTTTGATACCCGGCTCACCGTGGATACCCACACCATATTCCATCTCATCATCCGCAATATCAAAGGTTGGCTTTCCTGCTGCCGGAACGGTACAGGACGTGAAAGCAAATCCGATACTTCTCACATTATCCGCCGCATTCTGGGCTGCTTCCTTTACTTCTGCAAGGCTTAAGCCCTTCTCTGCCGCTGCGCCTGCGATCTTGTGAACGAGCACCGTACCGGCCACGCCCCGGCGTCCTACGGTGTACAGAGAATCCTGAACTGCGATATCATCCTCCACCTTTACATAATCGACGGTCAGACCGTCTTCTTCTGCCAGAGCAGCACCGTTTTTAAAGTTCATCATATCGCCGGAATAATTTTTGATGATCATCAGTGTGCCTTTGTCAGAAGCGGTCGCCTGCAATGCACGGTACACCTGAATCTGGGACGGAGATGCAAATACATCACCGCATACAACCGCATCCAGCATACCTTTTCCCACGAAACCGGCATGCGCCGGCTCATGACCGCTGCCGCCGCCGGAGATCAGGCTGACTTTTTCTTTGTTGATCTCTTTTTTCTTAATGATCTTATATTTCTGAACAAACTCTACTTCCGGATGTGCCATAGCAATACCGTTGCACATCTCAATGACTACGGTTTCCGGTTTGTTGATAATTTTTTTCATATCTATACGTCCTCCCAGCCACTCAAATTTACAGATTGCCCTCTTTGTATGCTTTGCCAAGCTTGTCTGCTGCCATAATGGCTGCCGCACACATATCAACGGTTACAGGGAAAGGCATAGCATGAATGGACTCCTCCGGAATACATGCCTTCTCGGCAACCTCTCTCAGCTCTTTTGGAGAGATCTCGGTCACACCGATATCCTCAAAGCAAACCGGAAGTCCCACGGATGTACAGAAATCAAGAACCTCCACGATCTCATCCATGTCCGCATTCTCAAGCACCAGCTGACAGATGGTTCCAAATGCAACCTTCTCTCCATGCATGTATTTGTGTGTTCCTTCCAAAATGGTAAATCCATCGTGGATCGCATGAGCCGCGCCAAGTCCGCCGGACTCGAATCCAAGACCGGACAGAAGGATATTTGCCTCGATAATGTTCTCCAATGCAGTGGAAATCACATTGCTTTCACATGCAAGCTTTGCTTTCAGACCATCCTCAAGCAGTGTGTCGTAGCAGAGTGTAGCCAATGCAAAGGCTGCCTTCGTTCCCTTTGCCTCCGGGCAGACACCCTCTCTCACACCACATGGCAGACCTGCATTTACTTTTGTAAAGGATCTCACATTTGCGCGGGCCTCAAAGTAGGTGGACAGTGCGTCACCCATACCGGATACTAAAAATCTGGCAGGTGCGTTTGCGATAACCGTAGTGTCGATCAAAATAACGCTTGGGCTCTGTTTGAAATATGCATAATCGTCAAATGCCCCGTCCGGTGTATAAAGTACTGCGGAATGGCTGGTGGGCGCATCGGTAGCTGCAATGGTAGGAACAATGATCAGCGCATCGCCCTCTGCCACACATTTTGCAGTATCGATTGCTTTTCCACCCCCAAGACCGATGGTACATTTGCAGTTTTTCTCTTTTGCCACTTCCTGTAAACGTGCAACCTCCTGTCTGGAGCACTCCCCTGCGAAATTACTCTCCACGAACGTAACTCCGAATTTCTCTGCTGTAGCATCCAGCTTTTCCTGTACTCGAACCACATCATCCGGATGTGCAATCAGCAGTGCAGAATCACCAAATGTTTTCACAAAATAACCAAGATTCAGGATCTCGTCCTCACCCTGTACATATTTGGTCGGGCAGATAAATGCTTTTCTCATAATTTTTTCCTCCTATACATAATTTTGGTCGGAACCATAATCCCTTTGTTTTCGGGTCTGGTTTTTATATCCGTTACTTGATATGGCAATTTTAACATGGTCCTTTTTTACACACAATGGACATAAATGTTCAATTATGGCTCTATAAAATCGTGTTTTATTTCTTATTCATGTGAAAATCGTGTTTTATTGTTCTGTATTTTGTATACATAATCTTATTTTTTTCATTTTATTGACAAAAAATTACCAATTTCTTATAATTCTAGAAAAATAGTTTTTATGCTTATTATCTCTATTTTTTTACGATTTAACCCGCTAAATTATGCAAAACTTACAAATTCGGAGGCTTTTATGCTGCACATTGAAGATATCGTATCCAACAAATCCTGGCAGGATCTTCAGGATTCTCTTGCTCATGTAACAAAAATGGCGATCATCACCGTAAATTATGACGGAAAACCGGTAACTGCCCACAGTAACTGCCACGAATTCTGCCGAAAAGTCCGCGACATACCCCATCTGGGAAAATATTGTGAGAAATGTGATGCCAGAGGGGGGTTTGAAGCTATGCGCACCAACCGTCCCTATATTTACAAGTGCTATTTTGATATTGTGGATATTGCCATCCCCATCGTCATTAACCGCAAATACATCGGCGCTTTGATGGCAGGTCAGATCCGTCTGTCCGACGGAGAAGATATTCAATTAGAAAAAATCCTGCTGCCCTCCCATATAGATCAGTTGAATGAGAAAAAACAGAAATGGATGGATGAATATAATCGGCTTCCTTTTTTGTCTTACGACAGGCTTCGGGTGATTACTAACATGCTGTTTTATCTGTGTAATTATGTCTGCTCGGAAAAAAATGCTACCCTGCTGAGATATCAGCAGATCATGAATCTGTCCACCCGGATCGCGGAGCCTCTGCCGGAGGATATCCCCGGTGATGAAATCGTCATTGAATCTTCGGAGGAGGAAAAAAGACGGCGGCAGGCCATCCAAACTTATACGAACGGTCAATATCATACATACAAAGATACCATCAGGCAGGCTCTGGATTATATTTTCTCCAAAGAACATTTTTATCCGGCTCTTCAGGATGCGGCAGACCACTGTCATGTGAGCGCCAGCTATTTCAGCCGTCTGTTTTCCCGTGAAGTCGGAGAAGGATATGCCTCTTTTCTCACCCGGCTCAAAACAGACCATGCAAGAGAGCTGCTGCGCACATCCAATCTCACAATAAATGCGATCAGTGACCGGTTAGGCTATGAGGATACCGGATATTTTATAAAGGTATTCAAAAAACAGACCGGGGTGACGCCCTCCAATTACCGCAGACTCATCCGGTCATGACATATGAAAAGGACCCCGGAAATCCGGGGTCCTTTTCACAGATTTTTTATCCGATAACTTTTCCTTTTCTGATCACATACGTGATTTTTCCGTCTTTTATTCTGCCGGAGAAATTAAATCTAACTTTTCCGTCGCGGATAAACCACCAGCCGTTTGCATTTTTAGCGATTCCGGTATAACCAAAATCTACTTTTCCGTTTGTGATCACCCACCAGCCGTTCTCATTTTTGGCAACGGTGTCGGTATAAAT
>CAYRZL010000050.1:0-1714 GCA_964428795.1 uncultured Lachnospiraceae bacterium
TCGGGAAAACCTTGAAATATCAAGGAAAAACAGACCACAAACTATTTCAATACGGTTTCAAAGCAGCTCGTAGAGCACCGCAGTTCAGCAAACGTTAGTATTTGCGAGACTAATAAAATTATATACAACTTAGAACGCTGCAGGATGTTTCAAAACCTCTCAGGACTTTTGCTCTGAGAGGTTTTGTGTTTATTTAGGAAGAGAACTGTGGTAGAATCTAAAAGAAGCTATACAATTCGTATTAAAAAGATAAAACAGGGGATGAAAACAATGGCAACGCAGACAAAAGGATTTTGCAAATATTGTGGAAAAGAATATACAAAAGGTGGAATGCTCCGTCATTTGGGCGTATGTAAAAATCGAAAAGACAGGTTAGCAAAGGAAACTGGGAAAAGAAGATGCAGATATTTTCAGATAGTTATTTTCGGGAAATACACAAAAGATTACTGGTTAATCATTGAGACAAGTGAGAATACTTTATTAAAGGAATTAGATCAGTTTATCCGAGATATTTGGGTGGAGTGTTGTGGGCATCTTAGTGCATTTACAATTAACAGAATACAATATGAAATTTGTCCAAATACCGATAGATTTTGGGGACCGCCATCCAAAAATATGAATTATAGATTGAGGGATGTTGTAGATGTTGGAGATACGATTGCTTATGAATATGATTTTGGATCAACAACAGAACTTGTTCTGAATATACATAGTGTACGTGAGGGTGAAAAGAAAAATAATGAGGTTGTAATTCTATCACGTAACAATCCACCTAAAATAATATGCAGTAATTGTAAACAAAAAGAGGCAAGCTTCGTTGATCCACAGGGCTATTATGAAGGAGCACCTTTTTGGTGTGAAGAGTGTTTAAATAAAGAATGTGGTGAGGAAGAGGATGAGTATTATGAACCGGAATTTTTGCTGCCGATATGTAATTCTCCCAGAATGGGCGTATGTGGGTATGAAGGCAGCGATGCTTATCCAGACCAATTTGAACTAGATAAAAAATAAGAGTTGGATATGAGGTAATATTGTGCAGGATATTATTTGTGAATTACAAGAAATGAAACATTTGGACTGGGCGGCAAGGAAAATGTCACCGGGAACACCAGGATGTTTTCTCAAAGCCTACGAAGAAGAGAATGGAAAAAGATTATATTATAAACTTTCCAATTATGATAGTTATCGTGGAGTATTTGGGCATGAGTGCGTAAATGAACTAATTGTAAGCCGTGTGATGGATGTTTTAGGAATACCACATGTGACGTATAAATTAATTCATGCACAGATAATTATTGATGGAAAAGAGCAGGAAACATGGATTTCTGTTTCGGAAAATTTTCGAAAGTACAATGAAGAGAAGCTGGCATATGATATATATTATGATCTGCAAAAAGAAGGAAATGAATCTCCATTGGAATTTGCGATAAGGAATGGTTGGGAATTATACATGTATCAGATGTTTTGTATAGATTATTTGATTGCCAACAGAGATCGTCATGGCAGTAATTTGGAAGTTCTCAGAAACGATGAAGAAGATAGTGTAAGAATGGCACCGCTATTTGATCAAGGTGTATCTCTATTGTTTTCGACGTATGGAGATGAAAAACTTCTTGAAAATGCAGATGTGATGAAAGATTTTCCGGTAAATAACTACATTGGAGCGAGGTCATTGGAATATAATCTTTCTTTAATACCAAAGGGATATGATTTG
>CAYRZL010000050.1:1814-20486 GCA_964428795.1 uncultured Lachnospiraceae bacterium
ATGATTTGGAACAGGTGGTGTTATTTTGAGCAGATACGCAATAAAGAAAAATAATAGAGAAAAAATCGTTGGAATATTAAATTATGATGCTCGAACGAAAACATATACAATTGATATTCCTGAAAATGTTTCTGAGAAAGAAGCACCATTTATGATATCTTTGTTTTTAAAGAAAGGTATCCGTTCTGTGGATTCGGACTGGAGTATGCGCTGGGTGCAAAGTAGAATTATTCCAAACAGTCGACAGAATATAGGTGAAATTCTTCGTGTGAATGGAATGCGTTCGTATGATGAACATGCTTTATTGTTGAAAAATGAAGGACGTAGCTGTCAGGATGAATTTTATATTGAACATATGTAATATGATGTGTGATGAGGGGAAAACGGTTAGTGTGTATGAAATAGGAGATTGCGAAACACCTTGAAAATTGTCTGAAAATAAGCGGTTTTGTTGGATAATTTTAACTTGATCGATGGTTCTATTGCCGGAAGCAAACTGACAGAGGGATAAGGATGACAGGAAATCGAAACAGATTCTGAAAATGGGCGCACTTATAGAAGGAAAACATAGCTTTCTTTTTGCTGGTGGTGAGCCCTATGCGATTAATGGTTTTATACTTCTGATGTATTGATGCTGATGCATTTTGTCAGCTAACAGAACTGTAATTAACTGTGTGATGCCGGACAGGATCAAGTCTGCGTGGAGAGTCTTTTCATTTTGCGTTTTACGGCTTGCAAGACCAAAGGAATCCTTTACATGGTTAATGGAACGCTCAACACTGGTACGGATTTTATAGGTAGAATCCCATTCCGGTGTGCCGCGTAACGTACCCGGATAAGTCCGAAGCTCTTTTTCCGGATATAAATAAACCATCCGTCCACAAGGGCAATCCGAAAAAATATCTGCCAAAGAAAGCTGATTGTATGGTATCATATAGGTACAATTCCTTTCAGGTGGATATGGTGAATTGTTTTTAGTCAACTCAATATGCTGCATTTTGTATCGGAGCAGCTACCTGAAATGCAGTAACAGTTATTGTCACATAATCTGGCAGTCTGCATACAATAAAATGAGTAACTTTAATTTGGAAGGTTAATATGGTTAAGCTGTCAAATCTATTTTTTAAGGTTTCAAGGGATAAATTGCCCCAGGCAGTTGCGCAGATAAAAGGAAATCGGGATTATCCGAAATTGAGTGGCTGGGTGAAATTTTATCAGGTTCCGTGGCGTGGAATCGTGGTGGAGGCAGAAATCATGGGACTCCCCTCAGCTACATCCGATGAAGAAAGAGGCTTTTTCGCAATGCATATACATCAGTTTGGAGATTGCACTTTGCCCTTTGATAAAGTGGGAACCCATTATAATCCTACGGATCAGCCTCATCCTTATCATTCCGGGGATTTGCTTCCTTTGCTGAACAATGATGGGTACGCCTGGTCTGCGTTTTATGACAACCGATTTACGATAGAAGAAATCATCGGAAGGGCAGTGATCATTCATTTGCATAGAGATGACTTCACATCACAGCCTTCCGGGGATGCGGGAGAAATGATAGGATGCGGGGAAATAAAATGTACAAAAATGGCGGCATATTAAGAGAAACAATTTCGTTACAGCAGAGTAAACCTGTTTTTTTCAAATCGAAGCAACCCGTCATTCCGCATCTTGCACAGCTCATTGGACATGGCGCTTCGGTCAACGGAAAGAAAATCTGCAAGCTGCTGGCGGTTAAAGGGAATGGAAAATGTACCGCTGTTATGTTTGCTTGCCTCTTCTGAAAGATAAGAAATCAGCTTTTCTCTGGTGGAGCGTTTGGACATGTGTCCAAGCTTCTGGACTAACTGTCGATTCTTTTCGGATATGGCAAAAAACAGATTCTGAATTACAAGAGCATGAAATTTGCAGGTCGAGGAGCACACGGTCAGAATTTTTTGCACATCAAAAAAGCAGACCGTGCTGTCCTCCAAGGCTACGACATCATTTAGGATAGCGCTGTTTTTTGCGCCCGCATATGCCTCTCCGAACAGTTCGCCAACGGAGATTTTATTGATAATGCTGCGGTTCCCCCAGTAATCTTCTTTTTGGATCAAAAGGCTTCCTTCTACCAGAACCGTAATGTTTTGGACGGATTCGCCCTGATGGTATATATAACTGCCTTTTTTGTATGTGCGAAGCTTTGCCTGCAGACAATTCAGCATTGCAGACAGATCCGATTCGTCTACGCCGGAAAACAGTTGCGTTTGTTTTAATACAGGAATATATTTCTTCATAAAAATCTTCTTTCTGTTGTAAATACAACGGAATTTTTTTCGTCATTGTACTATCATAGCGTCAGAAAGTCAATCTGAATGATACGGACTTTCTGATACAGGATGATGAATGCTTATCATCCCGCATAGCAAGTCAGACGAGGAGGAATGATCATGATTCGAAAAATCATTAAAATTGATGAAGAAAAATGCAATGGATGTGGTGCCTGTGCGGCTGCCTGCCACGAAGGAGCCATTGAGATGATAAATGGAAAAGCAAAGCTGACAAGAGAAGATTACTGTGACGGACTTGGAGATTGTCTGCCAGCCTGTCCGACGGATGCCATTTCTTTTGAGGAAAGGGAGGCTCCGGCTTATGACGAAGCGGCAGTGCTGGCAGCAAAACAGAAGAAAGAAGCTCAGCCTCTTCCATGCGGCTGCCCAGGTACGAAGTCCAGGGCTATCAGAAGAGAGCATGCAGCTTATGCGGATACGCAGGGAAACGCCAAAGTAACAAGTCAGCTCACACAGTGGCCGGTACAGATCAAGCTTGTACCGATCCGTGCCCCCTATTTTGAAAATGCAAACCTGCTGATTGCTGCTGATTGCAGTGCATATGCATATGGGAACTTTCACAATGAATTTATTCGTAACCATATTACATTAGTGGGATGTCCAAAGCTGGACGAGGGTGATTATGCGGAAAAACTGACGCAGATCATAGCCAATAACAATATAAAGAGTGTTACGGTTACCCGGATGGAAGTCCCATGCTGCGGCGGTATTGAAAATGCGGTAAAACGGGCATTGCAGGCAAGCGGAAAATTTATTCCGTGGAGAGTTGTGACAATAACCACAGATGGCAGAATCCTGGATTGAAGCTGTCTGATATCAAAAGGGAGTTCTCAGGTTTCGAGAACTCCTTTTGGCTGCGTTATTCAGATATAATACTGGCTTTTACGCCTGTAAAATGGTAAGTGAAATAACAGGATACATTTTTCATATGTTCTTCCAGCAGTTCCAGCAGATCGGTGTTATCCTCCGCCAGCGTCTGCTGATATTCCCGCAGGCGTCGTCCAAGCAGGTAAGAGCGGATCAATAGCTGGTCATTCTGGCGATGCGTTTCATCTGCATGAGGCAGACTGGCAGACTGAACGAGAGCCAGCTCTGCTTGAATTTCGGCAAGCTTTTTTTTCAGATGTTCCGCTTCCGGTTTGATGCGGATCGGGAAGATATAGCGGCTGGCGATTACCGTCAGAAATGCTCCGCAGACGGTGTAGATCAGTCGTTCCCCCAGTGTGAACAAAAGATTCTCAGGCGTGATATTCAGTGCCAGTACAGCGCAGGTCAGATAAGCAACGGTTGCGGTATAGCTGGTAGAGCTGTTGATAAACAGGTTTGCAATCGTCATTATGATGACGTGCTGATTCTGTTCCGGAAAGAGCGTGTACAGGATCAGGCAGACAACAACTCCTGCCAGGGTTCCGAACAACCTTCCCCTGATACGGGAACCGGACTGTTCATACAGGGGAACCAGCATAAAGTAAACAGACACACTGAGCCAGTAACCGTTTCCGTAAGGGCACAAATAAGCAAATATCATGCAGGGAGTCATAGTAATGACCATACGCAGTGCAAACCGCAGGCGAAAAGAGCGAAGCCCCGGTTTGTATCGTTTAAAGGTAAGTGTTTTGCGCTCTCCAAATTCCATGTTTCTGTTTAAAAGCTCTCTGAAGTTTCGAATCATATTTCTCATGATCGGAGCTTTTTCTTCTATGTTTTCATCGGATGTTAAATTGATAAAAACCTGAAATAAAGCCACAAACCGACAATACCAGTTGACTCTGTGTTCGTTTCCGAAGGCTGCGTAATTATACTGATATATTTCATCACTGATGGTTTCACTAATTTGTCTTAACTGCTGCTGCAGATCAGCTACCCGCTCAGAATTTTTACTTTCGTAGGCATGAAGCAACTGTTCGCTGATGTTCAAACCGTCTGCTGCGTAATCCCGAACCAGCTTTTTCTTAAAAAAGAAGGACATAATCCACATAACAAGAAAAGCAAGGAAAAAGGATAAAGTCAGAGCAATGCATCTTGTAAGGATTCCGTTTTCGGTGACCGGAGATAACTGAAACATCAAAAAAGCAATGCCCGGTGTATAGTAATTATCCGGGTGATATTCATCGATCAGCACAAAAGCAATCCAGAAGAATACACCAATGTTTATCACGATGCACAATATCAGGTTCATGCCTGCCAGCCATGCAAAAAAAGCCACCGCTATATAAATCAGAAATGTTTTGGTAATGGACGCCATGCGGTTGCTGATCTTGGAAAAATAAAGATAAGACAAAGCAATACATGGACCGATGACTGTGTTCTCAAGACCGAAGAAAACAAAGTTCAGGAAAAAAATTCCTGTTACCACCAATGTCGGTGCAATTGCATTTTTCAGGTTGAATTTTGATTTTATAAATGCAAAAACTGATGTACACATAGCGTTTACCTCCTTAATATGGGTTTATCCTATCACATGCAAAAATGCAAAAAACGTTATTTTTTTGACGCTTTGAAAAGTTTGGCAAAGTTGCATGCTGCTTGGAAAAAGCGGCAAAGAAAAATAGGCAAATTGCTTTTTCAGGAAAAAATATGTGGGAAAAATGAAACGCAAATTGCATGGTTTTTGGAAATTACATGAAAAAAAATATGCAGTTTAGAAGAAAAAAGGATGGATTCGTAAAAATCCATCCGAGATTGTTTAAATATGAAATGTTTTGTGATACTCGTGTTTCACATTTTTCCAGCGGAAAAACAGACAGAGTGCCAGTATCAGAATGCAGACCAGTCCGAGGAAAAACGTCATGATGTTGAAGCGCAGCACCGGAGTCAGACACAGCACAAAAGGAACAATACCCATCATGCATTCCAGAGTTACATACAATGCCAGCTCTTCGCTCGAGGTATCCGTTTTCATGACAATGGAAACATAGATACTCAAAAAAATGTTGATCAATGCAAAGACCGGTATCTGTGTGGCGACAGACCATTGCTGCCAGCCTGAGAAAATGTCCAGGGCAAGATAAAATATACTTGTCCAGAGATAACGGATAAAAAGCCGGCGCATGATGCTGCTGTGGATCAGGATTCCTCTTGCCACACCGTTCCATATGAAAAAGGTATTGATACACATAATGACAATCCAGTAGTTCTGTTTCCTTGTGACCACATAAATCAAAGCATACAGGATCATCGCGATGACGCATCCGATATTTGCCAGATGCAAATATCTGCTTGTTTTATTGGACAGTTCCTGCGGAACCGGAAATACATCATCGTTTTTTTCCAGTGTTTGTTTGGATGGATCGGCAATCCATTTTTTCGGATTTCCCGATTTCAGTTTTGCCGGTGTATTTGTGTGTATCTCAGATTCAACGCCCAATGCTTTTAATTGCTCGAAAAATTCATTTTCTGTAGTAGCATCCACAAATCCGTCTGTAAAAGATATTACCATGCGGTTTTGAAAAGAGATACACTCCGCCTGAATACTGATGGTGGAAGAGTAAGCGCCGATATGATGCACATATTGCGCCATACTCTCCGGCAGCGCAAAGCGTCCCATGTTGGAAAAACATCCCGTCACAAAACGCTTTGACAGAAAATTGACAAACCGCAGACCGGGATCTTTCAGGAATAACGGGACGAGACGCATGGCCATGACCCGCTCAAAGGATCCGAGGGAATTGATCTTTCCGGTCAGATTTTCTTTTGTTATGATCGTTTCAAATTTTTCTGAAACAACAGCGCATATATCTTCCAGTGAATCCTCCCTGCCAACCGGTTTGTAAGTGATCGGAAGTACCGCAAAGAAGTTTCGGGTGGTATCGGAGGGGAAAAAGCTTCGCAGATTAATAGGAATATCCACAACGATCGTTTTTTTCAAGTCAATGTTCTTCATATGAGTGATTATGGACTTGATAAAAACAGATACAAGAAATTCCGTCATAGTGGCATTGTATCTGTGGGCCAGTTCTAAAAGAGCGGCAGTGGAAACGATGCCTTCCGTTACATGAAGGTCAAGGTTTTCCCGGCGCTTCGGCCGGATCAGATGCACCCACAACGTCCTTTCATTCCGTGGTTTTTTTTCACCGGTATAGTATGTTTCAAATGCATCTGTATCCATGTCATCGATGTCCAACTGATTGACCAGAAGAGGGTCGTCGGTGGGCAGAATGCCGGGGTACAGGATATTCAGATATTGAGCCAGAATTGATTTCAGCAATTCAGCAGCGCCCACACCGTCAGATAAAACGTGGAACATTTCCAGGTTAATTCTTTTTTTATAGTAGGTAACTTCGAAAAGAAGCTCGTGATGTCCCGGATGGTATAATTTGGAGCAGGGAGAGCGATATTCTTCCCGAACCTGAGGAATCAGATTGCTCTTTTCCGTATAGTACCAGAAGAGCCCTTTTCTGAGTATCTTTTGAAATTGCGGAAGCTGTTTTACTGACAGTTCTACTGCCTGCTGCAATGTATCCGGACAGACATTTTCATTTAATTCACAATAAAAGCGGAACACGCGGGTTTCCGAACTCTCGACGGTAGACGGGAAAATCTTAGCCGCATTATCCAGTTTATCCCATTTTTTCATAGGCGTATTACTCCTGTATTTTTATGAGAATATTATACATTATATTTTCTCCTGTTATAGTTTAAATTTTTCATTGATATATGTCAATGGATAAATCTTTTGATTTTATCTGAAATGCTTTGACATCCATGGTATGGAATGTTATGATTTACATAACTTGAGATTTGCAATGGTGTTTTTAAAGGAGCGGAAGGATGAAAAGACTTATTTTGACTGCATTTGCAGCAGCTTTTGGAGTATTTGCAGCAGGATGCGGAGATGTTGTTACAGATACTGGAGAAACGTTGGTTATCAGCCAGGCGGAGGAGGATATCATTGGCGCCATCGAGGTGAATGTATCTGAAGATTCGCCGGAGGATGAGAGTACAGCCCTGGTAGAAATTACAGCAAAAAGTCTGAACGTCCGCGAACAGGCAAGCGCAGATTCTGCCCTGATAACTACGCTGAATGAAGGAGATCAGGAGGATTTCCTCGGTGAGGAAGGCGACTGGTATAAAATCCGGGTGGAAGTAGACGGAGAGGAACGAACCGGGTATATTTCAGGTAATTATGCTGAGGTAATCGAACCGGATGCCGGAGAAAATTCTGACGTGGAAGAGGAAGCTCTGGGTGAAGTAGAGGTCACCGTGAAGTCGCTCAAGGTTCGCAGTGAGGCATCCACGTCAGGCAGTGTTCTCACCAGCCTGAAAAATGGTGAGGTGGTAGAATATTTTGGTGAGGAGGACGGATGGTATAAAGTTCGGGTGGAAGTGGACGGACAGATAAAAACAGGGTATATTTCGGCAGATTTTGCAAAAGTCATGGAATAGTATCTTGAAAATAGAAGATAAGTGTGCTACATTATCACAGGCTAATCGGCAATGATGCTACTTAGCCTGTGTTTTTTTTTGCCAAGCATGCGAAAGAAAGCTCCGGTGGAGGTTTCTTTTGCAGCCAAGCATGCGAAAGGAGGGTCAGTCATGCGTAATATTTTTAAAGGTTTAAATAGTACAAAAAATCTGACAGAAGGAAAGCCCATCAGTCTGATTATGGCTTTTGGAATTCCGCTGCTTTTAGGACTTTTGTTTCAGCAGTTTTATAATATGGTGGATTCCATAATCGTGGGACAGACGCTGGGTGTAAATGCGTTGGCTGCGGTAGGTTCCACAGGCTCTATTAACTTCATGATCGTTGGTTTCTGTATAGGAGTGTGCAATGGATTTGGCATTCCGATTGCCCAGAGTTTTGGGGCAAAGGATTTTGAGAATCTTCGAAAGTACATTACAAACAGCGTGTGGGTGTCGGTAATATTTGCGGCAGGTCTTACGATAGCGGTGGGATTGCTGACCCGCCAGATCCTGATCTGGATGCAGACGCCGGATACAATCCTTGATATGGCATACAGCTACATATTTATTGTGTTTATGGGAATACCTGCCATCTTTTTGTATAATATGGCAGCATCTATTCTGCGTTCACTGGGGAACAGTGTGACCCCGCTGTTGTTTTTGATTTTTTCATCTTTGCTGAATATTGTTCTTGATCTGGTTATGGTACCAAGACTGGGTGTGGCAGGAGCAGGAATTGCAACTGTGAGTGCCCAGGTGATTGCAGGTTTTATATGCTTGTTCTATATGATCCGAAAATATAAGTTTTTGGAAATTCAGGGAAAGGACTGGCGTTTCAGCAGGAAACATGCAGGAAAGCTGTGCGGCATGGGTGTACCCATGGGATTACAGTATTCTGTAACAGCTATCGGAAGCGTCATTTTGCAAAGTGCGGTCAACTGCCTTGGAGAAATTGCAGTGGCGGCTATGACAGCAGGAAGCAAAATAAGCATTTTTGCCTGCTGTCCTCTGGATGCTATGGGGTCTACCATGGCGACCTATGGGGGACAGAATGTGGGTGCAAAGCGTCTGGACCGTGTGGACCGGGGCATGAAGGATTGTATCAAATTGGGTATTATATATGCCATTCTTGCGTTTATAGTGATGCTGTTATTCGGAAAGCATCTGGCACTCCTGTTTGTAGATTCTTCCGAAACACAGTTGATACAGTATGTGTATATGTTTTTGCTTGCAAATTCCGGAGCGTATATTTTGCTTGCTCTGGTAGATATCGTTCGGTTTATGATACAGGGTCTGGGATATTCTACTTTCGCCATTTTGGCAGGTGTTTGTGAAATGGTGGCAAGAGCTGTGGCGGGATTTTTGCTGGTTCCGGTATTTGGATTTAAGGGGGCAATTTTTGCCAGCCCTCTGGCGTGGGTTTTTGCAGATTTATTTCTGATTCCGGCTTATATGTATGTCATGAAACGGTTACGCAGGAAATTTGAAGGAGAAGGGCATATCAGGAGCAGTTATAAAATAAGCTAAAACGATAAAATTTCCATTTTGTTTCATAATTTTTAATTTGAAAAGGACAGATACTAGAATGAGACAGTTTCATTTTAGTATCTGTCTTTTTTATAACTGTTTAAAACAGTTGCTTTTTAAATATAGATTTTGGAAAGGAGAAGAATTATGAACGAAATTGCGATTGCATCTGTGCCCATACAGGAGTGGGAAGAAACCTACGATGTGCAGCAGGCACTGAGAGAAGGTACGATTTTTCCACAGTTGAAAAAGCCTTTTTTTGTGGAAGATGAGATGAAACAAAGAGAAGTGATGCCATTGACGGACTGCGAGTCTCAGCTTTTGGAAATTCAGCAGGTGACATTCTTTCTGACGGATCTGACACTTTATCTGGATACACACCCGGAGGATACGGGGGCAAGTGACAGACGAAAGGAATTGCAGAAAAAGAGAAAAGAGCTGATGGCGCAATTTGCAATGGACTATTATCCGTTGAGTATGCAATGTGAAGGTGAACAGGTAAAAGAGCCTGTGCCTTGGGAAAGGGAGGACATTTATGTGGCTTTATGAGAAAAATCTGGAGTATCCGGTTAAGATAACGAAAACCTGTCCGAAAACAGCGCAGCTGATCATCAGTCAATATGGCGGTCCGGATGGTGAGCTGTCAGCTTCCATGCGGTATCTGGCGCAGCGTTATACGATGCCTGTTCGAGAAGTGGGTGGCTTGCTGACGGACATTGGTACGGAAGAACTGGCGCATATGGAAATTATTTGTGCCATGGTATATCAGTTGACAAAAAATCTTACGATTGAAGAGGCAAAGACAGCGGGATTTGATGCGTATTATATCGATCATACTACAGCGCTCTGGCCCCAGGCGGCAGCAGGACTTCCGTTTTCCGCCATTGAGTTTCAGTCCAAGGGAGATGCCATCACAGATTTGACGGAAAACCTGGCTGCGGAGCAGAAAGCACGAACGGTCTATGACAACCTTCTGCGCATGATCGATGATCCGGAGGTAAGAGATCCGCTGAAATTTTTGCGTGCACGGGAAATCGTGCATTTTCAGCGTTTCGGTGAGGCACTGGAGAGAACGAAGGACAGATTAGATGCAAAGAATTTTTATTATTTTAATCCGGAATTTGACAAGCAGTTCAAACATGATATGATATAATAAGTTTTTCTTGACAAAAGAAACCTCCACCGGAGCTTTCTTTTGCATGCTTGGCAACAAAAGAAACCTTCACCGGAGCTTTCTATTGCATGCTTGGCAACAGAAGTATCGTACTGCGATATAGTAAAATATATCGCAGTGCGATATAATTTGCCGCGATGTATAGAAAGCTGTGAGACCGGCGGATATCCGGTGAATGACAGAGACTTCCTTTTACATATTATTGTGTCTGCAGGAGCAAAATCATGGCTACTGTATTGTTCAGAGGGTAAAAGAACTGACCAATGGAGAGATCAGTTTAGGCCCGGGGACTATGTATGGCAGCCTGTCTAAGATGGAGAAAGATGGTCTGATTTGTTCTTTATCTGGTTATTTTTCTTCAGTTTGCCGGACAGTATTTTAAGTTCAAAAAACGAATAGGATAGGAAGCTCCGGGGGAGCTTCCTTTTCGTTCTGCATGTAAAAGAATTTGAGGTCTGCTTAGATTGCAGGGAATTTCAGGTTTTTGTATTTGCCATATTTTGCCTGAACAATATCCATGTTTTCAAAGAAGTTAATTCTTGTCTGGATGATTTCATTCAGATGCTCCGCCCGTGCTGCATTTACGTTGCGGTCACGGATCAGTCCGTTTTCTGCCAGAACAAATTTGTATTCGCCATTCTCATCCTTTACCAGATCTCCGCCTGCACCGCAGACCGCACATTCAAATGGAAATTCGATGCCGTCCCAGTGCTTGTCGCCTTTGTAGATCAGTGCGGAATGGCATCTCGGACACATACCCTGATCCGGGTCGCCAAGCCAGCCTCTTTCCTCTACCGGAGTCCGGATTGCTTTTATGATATTCTCCCCCATTTTGTGTGCACGCTCAATCTGCTCATCTCTCAACAGAACGTTGCCCGGACGACCATTTCTGGTGGCCATCATCTGGTCAACTACATTGATGGACTGCGTAAACATGGTAGCCCCCATGCCTTCCAAAGCCAGTGTCTGCCAGTCGTGACAGGAGCCGCCCACTGCGATCAGACCGCCGACCATATGGGGATCTTCTTTCAGTTCGCCGATTTCCAGACGGAAGGACAGCTCATAAGCAAGAAAACGCTGTGCAAATTTCAGATACAGGGAGCTTGGGGTCAGATCGTATGTGGGAACGCCTACGATGATACCGTTGCAGGTCTGCATTTCATTTACGACCCTGTCCATGTCATCTTTGGCTTTCAGCACACAGCCTTTGTATGTACCTTTTCCCATTGCAACGTCTCCCATCTGCATGGTACAGCTTTCGCAGCCGATACAGTGCTTGATGTGATAATCGAACAGATTGATCAGTTTGCATTCTGCACCAGCCTCCTGACAGGCGAGAAGCGCTTCTTTTACCAGAATTTCACTGTTTCCGTTGTGGCGTCCGGCTACAATACCCAATACTTTCATTTCTTTTCCTCCTAAAATGTGTTACTGCTTTATTTTTGTTCTGCGCGATATATCTGCAGCAGAATTGTTGATTAAATTTTAGCATCAAAGAATGTTGGAATCAATGAAAGTACTCATTTCAAAACATGCAACAATTTTATACAAACATGCTTTTTTGTAATGCAAAATCCGGTTTATCGCTTTGACGGAAGGCTGTGGCTCCGGATGCTTTGGGGATTGTGAGGCATCGCATGTCCATAAGTCCTGCTAAGAGGATGATTTTCTTTCGCACTTCTTTGCACTGGTTTTTTCTCAGAAGGGGACAGACAATCCTTTATTTGCGCCTGCGCAACAAAAATGGGTTGTTGCTCGGCGCATTTGATTCTCTGTCCCCTTCTGGCAAAATCAGCGTGCAATTCAGAGCAAAAGAAAATCATCCTCTTGCAGTCCTTCCTTGACATTGCGATGCATTTACGTTGCCAAGCAACAACCCTTTTACCGATTTGGGTGGCTTCGCCGCTGTTGATTTTCTGTCAGCTTTTGCGCCGCAGGCGCCAAACGCTAAAGGTTTACCGGGGAAGTATTTACGCCGCAACGAAAAAATGTAGATGTTTTCAAAAGACGCAGACGATTTGTCGTTGTGCGATTTTGCTGTGGTGTCAGTTTGTTTTGAAAGCAAAAAGAAACTTCCACCGGAAATTTCTTTCGCATGCTTGGCAACGTAAATGCATCGTCCGGCGGGGGAGGGATGGAAGAGGTATATTTTCTTTTCTTGTGAGATGCACGCTGATTTTTCCAGAAGGGGATTTTGAATCAAATGCGCCGAGCAGCAACCCATTTTTGCAGCGCAGGCGCAAATAAAAGGATTCAAAATCCCCTTCTGAGCAAAATCCAGTGCAGCGAGGTTGAAAAGAAAATATACCTCTTTCAGCCCGCACAGTCGGACGATGCTTCATTCCCCAAAAAAAAATCGGAGCCACAGCCTCTCGTCAGAGCAACAAACCGGAATTTGAAAAAAGGGGCTTGATATTTGTGAGGAAAAAAGGGATAATATTTCCTATAATGTTACTAAAGGAGAGAAAAAATGAGCGAAGTTTTAGCAGTTGTTGCAGGAAAAGAAATCACACAGGAAGATTTTGATAAATTCATGGAGCGTGTTCCAGAGAACCAGAGAGCATATTTCACAGGTCCGGAAGCACAGCAGTTCTATCTGGATCAGTTGATCGAGATGAATCTGTTTGCTACATGGGCGAAGGAACAGAAAATGGACGAGTCTGACGAGTACAAAAAATCCATGGAAGATGTTGTCCGGGATATGCTGGCAAGACTGGCAATGAAAAAAGTATTTGCAGATATTGATGTATCAGAGGATGAAATGAAAGCATACTATGATGAAAATCAGAATAAATTCCAGAAAGAAGCAATGGTACATGCAAAACATATTCTTGTAGACGATGAGGAGAAGTGTGCAAAGATTCTGGCAGAAATTCAGAATGGTGAAAAACCTTTTGAGGATGCAGCAGCAAGCTATTCTACCTGTCCTTCTAATGCGCAGGGCGGTGATCTGGGTGAGTTTGGAAGAGGCCGCATGGTAAAAGAATTTGAGGATGCCTCATTTGCAACAGAGCCGGGTAATATCACAGGACCGGTAAAAACACAGTTTGGTTACCATCTGATTAAAGTAGTCAGCCGCAAAGAGGCAGATACAGCTCCGTTTGATGATGTAAAAGAGCATATTTACAAAGATCTCATGCAGCAAAAACAGGAGAAGGTGTATCTTGCAAAGGTTGCAGAGCTGAAAGAGCAGTTTATGGCTGAGTAAAAGGTAGTGCTAGTACCGGAATATAGGCATAAGTGTGAAAAAACGAAGAGCAGTCGGAATTTTGATTTCGGCTGCTTTTTCAAACGAGGAGACAGTGATGGAAAAGGAAAATCTGGCAATCGTAACGTTGAAAAAAGGAGAAGGAAGAACCATAAAGGCAGGGGGCGCATGGATTTTTGACAATGAGATCAGCACGATCATGGGAACCTTTCAAAACGGTGATATTGTGCTGATACATGATTTTGACGGATATCCTATGGGAAAGGGATTTATCAATCAAAATTCTAAAATTCGCATCCGAATGATGACCAGAAAGGTGAATACGGTGATCAACGAAGATTTCCTGCGTATGCGTCTGCAAAACGCATGGGATTACCGGAAACATACGGTGGATACATCCAGTTGCCGCGTGGTGTTTGGAGAAGCAGATTTTCTTCCGGGCTTGGTCATCGATAAGTATGAGGATGTGCTGGTGGTACAGTCTCTGGCGCTGGGGATTGATCGGATGAAAGAGACGATCGTCAGTCTCCTGAAAGACATTTTGGCGAAGGATGGGATTTTGATTCGGGGCGTGTACGAGCGCAGTGACGCAAAGGAGCGGAAAAAAGAAGGCATGGACCGTATGAAAGGTTTTATCGGGGAAGCGTTTGATACGAATGTGCAGATCGTGGAAAACGGTGTCAAATATATGGTGGATGTGAAAGACGGACAAAAGACCGGATTTTTTCTCGATCAGAAATATAACCGGCTTGCCATACAGAGATTGTGCACAGGCAAGCGTGTGCTGGACTGCTTTACCCATATGGGAACCTTTGCTTTGAATGCGGGCATTGCCGGAGCGTCTGAGGTGACCGGACTGGACATATCCGAATATGCGGTGCAGCAGGCCACAGAAAATGCGTTCCTTAACGGTTTGCAGGATACGGTGCATTTTCGGGCGGCAGACGTGTTTGATGAGCTGCCGAGACTGGCGGAGGCAGGCGAGAAATTTGATGTTGTTATTTTGGATCCGCCGGCTTTTACAAAATCCAGAGAAACGATTAAAAATGCCATGAAAGGTTACCGGGAAATCAATATCCGCGGATTGAAGCTGGTGAAGGATGGCGGATATCTTGCCACCTGTTCCTGTTCTCATTTTATGGATTATGAGAATTTCACAAAAGTGATAAAACAGGCGGCGCAGAGTGCTCACAAGCGTCTGCGTCAGGTGGAATACCGGACACAGGCAGCAGATCATCCGATTTTGTGGGCGGCAGATGAATCTTATTATTTGAAATTTTATATTTTTCAGGTTTGCGAGGAAAAATAGTCAGAATAAATGTTTGAGGTACAAAAAATGAAGCCGGAGAAACAAAGGAAAGAAAACAGGCAGAAAACAGAGAGACAGAACGTGCTGTGCCCGGTGGCGAAAAAATGCGGAGGCTGTCAGTATCTGCATTTGACCAATGAGCAGCAATTACGCAGGAAGCAGAAACAGGTGGAAGAGCTTTTAGGGCCATTTTGCAAGGTGCACCCCATTGTAGGAATGGAGCAGCCTTTTCATTACCGAAATAAGGTTCATGCTGTATTTGACCGTACCAGACGAGGTGAGATTATCTCCGGTGTGTACGAGCAAAATTCTCACCGGGTCGTTCCGGTGGAACAGTGTATGATCGAGGATGAAAAGGCGGATGCAATCATACGGGATATCCGGGGACTGCTCAAGTCCTTTAAGATCAAAACCTATGATGAGGATACCGGATACGGTCTGCTTCGTCATGTGTTGATCCGGCGCGGATTTTCCACGGACCAGATTATGGTGGTGTTGGTACTTGGCTCCCCTGTTTTACCGGGAAAAAACAATTTTGTAAAAGCGTTGCGGAAACTGCATCCGGAAATCACGACGATTATCCTGAATGTGAATGATAAAAAGACCAGTATGGTGCTGGGAGATCGGGAGACAGTGATCTACGGGAAGGGATATATTGAGGATGTGCTTTGCGGACGGACCTTTCGTATTTCCGCCAAATCCTTTTATCAGATCAATCCGGTACAGACGGAAAAGCTGTATGAGAAAGCCATGGAACTGGCAGGGCTGACGGGAAAAGAACGGGTCATTGATGCCTACTGCGGAATCGGCGCCATTGGCATGTGTGCGGCAAAGCATGCAGGGGAAGTCATCGGTGTGGAGCTTAATAAGGATGCGGTGCGGGATGCTATTCAGAATGCAAAACGCAACGGTGTGAAAAATATCCGTTTTTATGCCAAAGATGCCGGCAAATTTATGGTGCAGATGGCAGAACAGGGAGAGAAAGCGGACGTGGTTTTTATGGATCCGCCCAGAGGCGGTTCGGATGAGGCATTTTTGTCCTCCGTGGTGAAGCTGGCTCCCAAGAGGGTGGTCTATATTTCCTGTAATCCGCAGACGCAGGCAAGGGATCTGAAGTATCTGACAAAGAAAGGATACATGGTGGAGGGGGCATGGCCCTATGATTTATTTCCTTTTACGGAGCATGTGGAGACGGTTGCTCTTCTCGTTAAGAAACGTTGATTTTGTCGGGCCCGGCAGCCCCGTCAAAACCCTGTTTTCCATTTACCCCATCTAAAGCAAAGTATTTAATTTATATCTTAAGTGTAAATGAGCGAGAATTAAAAGAAATGTGTACATTGGTCATTGACATTTTATAAGACTTATAAGAAAATGCAGAAAGAAAAAAAACGCCTGTACAGTATCGAGGAGATGAAGATGTACTATGAGATTTTTGAAGAGGATTAAAGGGTGTCGGTTTTGATGAAGTTTCCTTCGGATACTTGGTAACGAAAAGAAACCTCCACCGGAGCTTTCTTATAGGATAACAACGACTGAGCGCGGAAAGATTTATAGGCGTTCCCTGTCAATTATGATGGGGAATATCATTATCGCAGCGGCAGTACGAAACAGCAGCCTGCTTCCTTTTGGTTGGACGGCTGAGACTTTGCTGGAGGCGCATTCATCAAAGCCTTTTAATCCGGATATAGCGAGGGTATTCTACCGTGCAGGTTATATTGAGAGCTGGGGACGTGGAATTCAGAAGATTTGTGATGCCTGCAAAAATCTCGGCGCGGATGGGCCGGAGTATATCGTTCATGGCGAGGATATCATGGTGAAGTTCAAAGCGCTCCAAAGTATCAGATTCAAAAGTTCCAAAGCACCAAAGCACCGCAGATTTTGGTGCTTTGGATGACGCTTTGGTGAAAAAGATTCTGGAAGTGTTACGACGTAAACCAGAAATTTCACAAAGCGAAATGGCAGAAGAACTTGGAACTACAAGACGGGTAATTCAAAAGAAAATGATCCTTTTGAAAGAGATTGGGAAAATTGAACGCATTGGCGGCAAGCGTTATGGTCATTGGGAAATTCATGAGTAAAATCTGTCGAATTTGACGGGTTTAGGCAGAGTTGAGACCGTCGCTCTTCTAACCCGGAAAGCACGCTAAAATGCAGGATTAAAAACATACAGGATTTTGCCCCCGGTATTTAACCGGGGGCAAAAATCATGGAGAAACTATTTTATTACCTTACCTTTTTTAACAGTGTATGTAATTTTACCGACCTTCACCTTGCCGGAGTAATCAAATCTTACCTTACCATCCTTTACATACCATGTTCCGTTTTTGTTTGATGCGATTCCGGTAAATTTGAAATCAACCTTACCGTTCTTTACATACCACCAGCCGCTAGCGTTTTTGTAGTTTGCAACGCCGGTATATCCGAGCTGTACTTTTCCTCCGACTACATA
The DNA here is from genome assembly GCA_964428795.1 of uncultured Lachnospiraceae bacterium. Taxonomy (GTDB): domain Bacteria; phylum Bacillota; class Clostridia; order Lachnospirales; family Lachnospiraceae; genus CAYRZL01. The sequence continues at coordinate 19,209 of CAYRZL010000050.1, forward strand.
CCACCAGCCATTCTTATTCTTTGCTACGGTATTTGCGGTAAAATCTACTTTTCCATTTTTGATATACCACCAGCCGCTAGCGTTTTTGTAGTTTGCAACGCCGGTATAGCTGGTCTGAACTTTACTTCCTACTACATAATACCATGTTCCTTTTGTCCCAATCGCACCATTGGAATCCTTGATGACGCTGTTCTGTTTTAAGGTTACCTGACCTTTTTCTACATACCATGTTCCCTTATTATTTTTGGAGAAACCTGTGTAGGTGAAGTCTACTGCACCCTTCTTAATGTACCACCAGCCATTAGCATTTTTGTAGTTTGCAACGCCGGTATAGCCGGTCTGAACTTTACTTCCTACTACATAATACCATGTTCCCTTTGTTCCAATAGCTCCTGTGGTGTCTTTGATAACACTGTTTTTATTAAATGTCACCTTACCGTTTTCTATGTACCATTTACCATTGGAGTTTGAAGCAAATCCGGTGTAAGAGGTATCAACTTTGCCATTCTTATCCACATACCACCAGCTCTTATTTTCATCGATTTTTCTGTTCTCATCCTTGATTACGGTAGCTGTGTCCCGGCTGGTTTTCCCGTTTTCATAATAATACCAGGTGCTGCCTGATTTGACGAATCCGTCAGGCGCATCCTCTACCGGAAGAAGGTAGAAGAAGGCTCTGGTTATCATTTTGTTGTTCAGAGAAATATCACAATAATAGTATGTATAGCTATTCTTTGCGTTATAAAAATCTTCTGACGAAACGGTGAAGGTATAGCTGGAGCTTGTTGCACAGGATATCTCATCATCATCCCAGTCGTTTTTGTACCACTGGAATGTAAATTTGCTGATATCTTTTACAGGGGCGCCTGTGTAATCATAGATGACAGGGGTCAGTGTAAGCTTATCGCCGACAGAGGTATATATTGGCGCATCATTTTCGTCGGTATAGAAATAGGTGTTTTTGTCATAGAGATAAACCCTTGCTGTGCCATAGTATTCACCATTCAAATATACCTTGCACAGATAATATTTATCTCTGGTATATTCTCCATTATAATAGTAAAAATCGTCCTTTGCAGCTTTATTTACAGTGTAAGCAGCGCTTGTCGCTCCCTCAATTTTCGTTTCGACGTATTCTTCAAATACTTCATCATAGCTATCTGTGTACCACTGGAACGTGAATTTGCTTAGATCTGCTGCATCAGTACCGGTGTAGTCATAAATCTCCTGAGTTTTACACTTAATCATTCGATATATGTCCGGTAACCCTTGTGGTTA
>CAYRZL010000051.1:0-20348 GCA_964428795.1 uncultured Lachnospiraceae bacterium
TGACATAGCATAAAAATTGGTTTCGCAAAAGGTTTGCAAAACCTCTTGAAAATATAGAAAATGGTGATACAATATAAAATATGCAGATATGGTTTATCGGTAGAACGCCAGCTTCCCAAGCTGGAAAGGCGGGTTCGACTCCCGTTATCTGCTTTTATATATTTACAACGATGTATTTTATAATTTGTATAGTGGATAGGAGGATTTTATTTATGAACACTATGGATGCATTATTTAGCAGAAAATCAGTGAGAAGTTACACTGGTGAACCGGCAACGGAAGAGATGATTCAGACTATGCTGAAGGCGGCATGCGCAGCTCCGGTTGGTATGGGTAAATATGAGAATATTCACCTGACAGTTATCACGGATAAAGATTTGCTGCATGAGATTGACCGCGCAGGAGCAGAAATGTTTGGAGATCCGGCAAGAACACCGCTTTACGGTGCTCCGGTTATGATCGCTGTATCTACAAAATTGTCAGGAACACCGCAGGACAATGTGCCATATTCCAATGTTGCGATGATTGTGCATAATATGGCTCTGGCAGCAACCGATATGGGTATCGGAAGTGTATGTATATGGGGATGCATCGGAGCGTTAAATAATAGACCGGATCTGGTAGAAAAACTGAATCTGCCGGAAGGATTTACCGTAACAGGTTCTATTGTATTTGGACCGACGACAGAAAAAATGGAGAAACGTGAAGTTTTGGTGGATAGAATTGAGACAAACTATGTAAAATAAAAACGTGATGCGGCAGATTTTTTTGCCGCATCCTTTTTATTTTCACAGTTTTATCATAATGTGATATTATAATCAAAACAGAGAACATGTGAAAGAAACTTCCACCGGAGATTTCCTTCGCATGTCTGGCCGCTAAGAATAAAATATGACGAGGTGCTGTGTATGGAAGCATTAAAAGTTTTGGTTGTGGATGATGAGAGCCGGATGAGGCGTATGGTAAAAGATTTCCTGGTAAAAAAAGATTTTCAGGTTATTGAGGCGGGCGACGGAGAGGAAGCTCTTGAAAAGTTTTATGGGGACAAGGATATTGCATTGATTATTCTGGATGTGATGATGCCGAAAATAAATGGTTGGGATGTATGCCGTGAAATCAGAGAATCTTCGGATATTCCGATTATCATGTTGACAGCTAAAGGTGACGAAAGCGATGAACTGCAGGGATTTGAGCTTGGTGTGGACGAGTACATCTCGAAGCCTTTCAGTCCCAAGATTCTGGTGGCAAGAGTGGAGGCTATTCTTCGCAGAACCAGTCGTCTGGATAATGATAAAAAGGAATTGGGCGGTATCTGTATCGATAAATCTGCCCATATGGTTACGATTGATGGCAAGCCGGTTGAGCTGAGTTATAAGGAATTTGAATTGCTGGATTATTTTCTGGAAAATGAAGGTCTGGCTCTTTCCAGAGAAAAGATTTTGAATAATGTGTGGAATTACGATTATTTCGGAGATGCCAGAACCATCGATACCCATGTGAAAAAGCTGCGCAGCAAGCTGGGGAAAAAGGGAGATTATATCAAGACCATCTGGGGCATGGGATATAAATTCCAGGTTAGCAATCAGGGAGAACAGGGATGAAGCTTAGACCGATGAAAAAATCTCTGCGAAAACAGACAGCCCTGCTGATGATCAGCCTGCTGGCAGGAACGATCATTTTGTGCTGGATCATCAACACCTGTTTTCTGGAGCGGTTTTATGTGACAAAAAAGCAGGAACAGTTAGTGGAAAATTATAATCTGATAGAAAACGCAAGCGCTGCGGATGAGCTGAGCTCCTCTGAGTTTGGCATATCTTTTGATAAGATGTGTGCCAATGGGAATCTTACCGTGATCGTTCTCTCGGCAGACGGTACGCCGGTACTTTCCTCTACCAGTGATTTCTCTTATTTAAGGCAGCAGTATATGAGCATTCTGTTTGGATTGGAGGAGCAGAAAACAGAAGTACTCCGTCACACGGATGCATATACAATAGGAAAAACTACAGACAGCCGCCTGTCCTCGGAATATCTGACTTTGACCGGAACGCTCAGTGATGGAAATCTGATCCTGATGCGTACTGCATTGGAAAGTATTCGTGTGAGTGTGGATATTGCAAACAAATTTTTGCTGTATGTGGGACTTGTGATGATCGTGGTAGGAGCCTTAGTGGGAACCTTCTTTTCCAGAAGGATCACAAAACCGATCTTAAAGCTGACGGATATTTCTGCCAGCATGGTGGATTTAAATTTTGAGGTGAAATATCAGGAGAGAGCAAACAATGAGGTCGATATTCTGGGCAGCCATATGAATGAACTGTCTGAAAAGCTGGAGCATACCATATCCGAGCTTAAGACAGCCAATGCGGAATTGCAGCAGGATATTGACCAGAAAACCCGGATTGATGAGATGCGAAAGGAGTTTCTTTCCAATGTATCCCATGAGCTGAAAACACCCCTTGCCCTGATCCAGGGATATGCGGAAGGATTGAAGGAGTGTATCAATGATGATGAGGAGAGCAGAGATTTTTACTGCGAGGTCATTATGGATGAGGCGGATAAGATGAATACTATGGTAAAGAAGCTTCTGACCCTCAATCAACTGGAATTTGGCAATGACCAGATTACTATGGAACGGTTTGACATAACGGAGTTGATACAGGGTATCCTGAAATCCTCTGAAATATTGATGGAGCAGAATGATATATCCGTTTCCTTCCCGGAAAAAGAACCTGCCTTTGTGTGGGCGGATGAGTTTAAGGTGGAAGAGGTCATAACCAACTACCTGAGCAATGCAAGAAATCATATTGATGGGGAACGCCATATCCGAATTTTCTATACAGAGAAGGAAAATTCCCTTCGGATCAGTGTATTTAACACCGGAAATCAGATTCCGGAGGAGGATCTGGAAAAAATCTGGCAGAAATTTTATAAGGTGGACAAAGCTCATACGAGAGAATATGGCGGCAGCGGTATCGGATTGTCCATTGTAAAAGCAATTATGGACTCTTTCGGGCAGCAATGCGGCGCCATAAATCATGAGGATGGTGTGGAGTTCTGGATGGAACTGGAAACCGGATAATGATATAAAAAACAGTGTCAGGACTTATTATTTAAGATCCGACGCTGTTTTTTTTCTATTGCATTTATTTATTGTATAAGTGATGCCTTTGCTCGGCAGCGTCATTTCCGTATTCTGCCGGTGCTGGCGCCTCTTCTTTCATCTTCCGGGACTGCTTTTGAATGATTTTGCGGATGATTGTACGAAATTTAAGGATTTTTTAAACTTCTGTTTTTTATAATTATTTCGTAGCATAACGGCTGGAATATATGAACAGCCCTTTTTGGGTTTAGGAGTAATGTATGAAAAGGTTTTTTGTATGGGCGGTTGCAGTGCTGTTCGGTTTTTGCTTCTGGGGATGTGAAAGTGATAATGTCCGGAGCTTGAGTGACCAGACATCAAATAATCAAAATGAACGGGAGATGCGGGATGGGGAGGGTAACTGGATATTTGATGGAGAGGTTGTGATCGGGCGTGTTGTTCCTGCCAGCGGGCGGTTGAGTTCATTTGGAAAAGGTACTCCCTATGTAGAGGAATCTGCGATACAGACGATCAATGCTCAGGGCGGCGTTATCATAGATGGGAAGAGATGCAGCCTGAGGCTTGTGTGCAAAGATTCCGAATCCTCTGTAAAGGGCGCGGAGAGAGCAGCGGAAGAACTGATTCGAGAGGGAATTGATATTATGATCGTTTCCCATACAGCAGATACGGTGTCGCCGGTATCAGCAGTGTGTGAGCGGGAGGAAATTGCGTGTATTTCTGTGGACGCACCTGCTTCTGCATGGCTGCTGGGAGGCCCTTACAGAAATTCATGGCATGCCTTTTTTGACAATGAAAGAGAAATGCTTTGTTTTTATGATGCCTGGGAAAGTATAGAGACAAATAAAACCATCGGATTAATGACTGCGAATGACAGTGAAGGGATAGAAATAAGTACATTCATACATGATTTTGCAGCTATGAAAGGGTATACGATTGTTGATGCAGGTGCGTATTATATAGGAGAGGAGGATTTTTCTGAATATATTGATACCTTTTCAGAAGCTAACTGCGATATTATTCTTGGTGTAATGGTCACAGATGATTTTAAACGTTTCTGGACACAGCTTGCCGATTCTGATTATAGCCCGAAAATGTGTACGGTTGCCAAAGCCTGCCTTTTTGAGAGCAATATCAGCGAACTACAGGAATTGGGGAATGGTCTGGTTACAGAGATTTGGTGGAATGCAGATTTCCCATACACGTCATCCCTTGATAAAACGACATGCAGGGAACTGGCATCTGATTATCTGATTCATTGTCAGCCTGAGCTTAACGATGCACCTGTAACGGTGGGATATAAATATGCGAATATAGAGATTCTGTATGATATTTTGAAACGGGCAGGATCTCTTGATTTGGATAAAATAAATCATGCGGCAGAAGAAACGGATCTTGACACTATTATAGGACATGTCAGCTTTAATGAAGAACATGTATCCCTTATGTCCTGTGTTACAGGACAATGGATCATGGATGAGGATGGTGGTTATCACTGTGAGATTGTGGGTAATTACCTGATTCCTGCTGTGGAAAAAACTGCAGAGCTTAAACTTTTGGAGAAAAAAGAATTATGAAAGCACTGATAATAGAAGATGATAAGAGACTTTCCGATAATATTTGCAAAGGCCTGAAGAATAAGATGGAGATGACGCAGGCATTTGATGGCGAACAGGGTCTTTTGTATATGGATAAAGAAGAATTTGATATTGTGATACTGGATGTGATGATGCCAAAAATAGACGGTTTTGAGGTGTTGAGAAGTATGCGCGCCAATGGAATCGATACGCCGGTCATCATCCTGACTGCCCTCAATCAGATCAGAGATCAGGTGCGGGGCCTGAATTCCGGTGCGGATGACTATCTGGCCAAGCCTTTTGATATGTCCGTACTTCAGGCGCATATTGAAGCAGTTTTGCGGCGCAGTTATGTGAATGAATTGCCTGATGCAAATATAAAGACATTTTTGAAACTTGTTATGGATACCAATACGAGGACTGCTAAAATCGATGGGAAGAAGCTGGAACTTAGAGGAAAACAGTTCGATCTTCTTTTGATGCTTGTTTTACAGAAGAATATTATAGTCTCGCGGGAATTGCTGTTCCAGAAGGTCTGGGGATTCTATTCCACTACAGAGATGTCTGTTGTAGATGTTTATGTCAGTCAGATTCGTAAAGAGCTTCGTAAGTATGATTATGAAAAATATTTCAGGACAGTAAAGGGAATTGGGTATCTGCTGACAGATGATGAGGAAATATATGGATAGACAAAGCTTTCTGTTAAAAAGAAGAATCAAATATATGATCACTCTGTTTGCAGTTTTTTTGCTTTTGCTCGTTATATTTGACGTGATTGTGTTCTCGGTTACCAGAAGTGCGTTGTATCAGGAATGCGACAGTCAGATGAGGGAAGCTGAGGATAATATTTTATCCGAACCGGATACTGCCATTAATAATTTTCTGAATGGAAAAATGATCGTTTACCATGATAATGGTTCCAATTATGTCATAAACTATAATATATTTCTTCTTCTGAGAGATGAATCCGGAAAACTGTTAAATTCAGAGTATTTTCTTTTTTTCGATTATATGATGAACCTGAATTTTTCAGAAAATCATATAGGAAAATCCATCACGGAAAAGGTGGAACGCAACAGGGAATTTCTGTTTTACAGAACCTACACGGTGGAGATACAGAATTCACAGGGACAGACATATTTTGTTCAGATGGCAACGGATACCACAGATGTGGAGATTTCTCTCGGCATCATTCGGAGGGTACTGCTTATATGCACGGCGGTTGCCATGCTCATGGTTCTGCTGGGGGGGTGGTATCTTAGCTTGAGTCTGGTAAGCGGTATCGTTGAGGCATGGGAGAAACAGGATGAATTTATAAGCTACGCATCCCATGAAGTAAGATCTCCTCTTGCGGTTATTCATTCCTCTCTGGAACTTTTACTGGAGGCGCCGGGAGAAAAAATTATAAATAAAAGCGACCTGATTATCAATGCGCTGAGCGAGAGCAGCCGATTGAGAAAAATGACAAATAACCTGCTGGAAATGGCGCGTCTGCAGGCTTCGGAAATGATGCTTCATGAGGAAATGATCAATGTAGGAGAAATGGTGGAGGGATTTATAGAACCGTTTTGTTATCAGGCGGAGACTACCGGGAAAACGTTTCGGTATTATGTGGAGAAGGATCTTACCATGGTAGCTGACAGGCAGCTTATCACAGAGCTGTTAGTTATTTTCCTGGAGAATGCATTGAAATATACAGAAACAGGAGATTTCGTACAGCTTTTGATCAATCATAAAAATAATTTTGTGGTAATAACAGTCAGGGATTCCGGAATCGGGCTGAGTGAAGAAGGAATGAAAAAAGTATTCTCCAGATTTTACCGGGAAGAAAGACATCAATCCAAGCCGGATGGCAGCGGGCTCGGGCTCTATATCGCCGGTTTGATCGTTCAGGCTCATGGGGGAAAAATCAGTGCAGAGGCGAACAAGCCGAAAGGAACGGTTTTTACTGCAACTATATTACATAAGAAGACAATTTAGACGGGAATAAATCAGAAAATATGCACAAAAAGTCCTTAAATTTTTTCATATTTTAGTGTGAATGAATTTAAGGATTTTTTAAGCTCGGATTTGCTAAGATAATAATGTGAAAGAAGCCTCCGTCAAAGCTTTCTTTAACGTGTCTTGCAATTGAAAGGGATTGGCGTTTATGAAACGCTGAAAATATATAATGTGAAAGGAGAAACATATGAAAATGAAAAGATTTTTAGCTGCATGTCTTACTGCAGCGCTGGGTGTAAGCCTTTTAGCAGGGTGCGGCGGCTCCGGCACCTCAGGCAAGGATGGTTCCGCCGGGGAGGAAACAACGCAAAAAGCGGCATCATCAGGAGATACGATCAAGATTGGATATGTCAATCCGACAACAGGTTCTCTTGCGGGAAACGGCGAGGGCTGTCAGTGGGTTGTAGACCAGATCACAGACTATGTTGACAGTATCGGCGGTATTGAAGTCGATGGGGAGAAGAAGGGAATAGAAGTTATTGTATATGATTCCGAGTCTGACTCCTCAAAATGTTCCGAGCTTGCCCAGAAGCTGATTGAGGAGGATGATGTTGACCTTATGGTAGCAATTCAGACTCCTGAGACTGTTATCCCGGTTGCTTCCACAGCAGAACGTTATGGCGTTCCATGTGTGGCAATTCAGGCTCCGGTTGATCCGGTAGCTGCCAACGTAGCAGGCGGAACGGAAACGGAATGGGTATTTGAAGCATTCTGGACGATTGATAAGGTTTATGAGTGTCACAGCGCTCTCTGGACTGCAGCAGGTTTCGGACCCGGCTCCGGTGCAAAGGTTGGTCTTGCATTTGCAAATGATGCTGATGGTACAGCATGGCATGAGGTTTTTGTAGATAAACTGGAGGCAGACGGTTATGAAGTGGTTGATCCGGGTATGTATCCGTCAGGTTCCGACGACTTTACCTCTATCGCAGCCACATTTGCATCTGAGGATATCGATATTCTTGCAGGAACAAATATCCCGCCGGATTTCCTAAAACTTTACAAGGCTTGTCTTGCTGCAGGCGTAGAGGTTGACTGTCTTACAATGGGTAAATGCTGTCTGCTGGCAGGCGATGTACAGGCTCTCGAGGATGATACACCGGGTCTTGCTAACGGAATCATGACTGAGGTTTGGTGGACACCGGATTATCCATTCTCATCCGGTCTTACAGGAATCTCTTCCGCAGATCTTGGCGCAGCTTATACTGCCGACAATGATCGTGATATGCCTCAGCCGGCAGGCTATGCATACGCGGCTCTTGAGATTGCGGTAAATGCGTTTACCGAAGCAGGTACAACCGATAAAGAAGCGGTTCGCGATGCTCTTGCAGCTACCGATATCGATACCATCGTAGGTCCGATCAAATATGACCAAGAAATGGATGGTCTTACCTATGGTGATACTGTAATTGCAGGCGGTCAGTGGCAGCTTCAGGAGGATGGTACAGAGAAACTGGTTATCATCGACAACAGCGTATATTCTGACTATGATATCCCGGTTCAGGGTTCATACAGTCCGGGTAATGCTACAAAAAAATAATAATTAAGCGATAACTGATATTTCATAGAGCGGAGAGATTTTCTCTCCGCCTTATGAATGACAGGCCTCAAAGGGAGGACTTTTATGGGGAATATTTTAACATTTGAACATGTGGATGCGGGTTATGGACGAGTTCAGATACTTCATGATCTGTCATTTGAAGTAGAAGAGGGCGAAGTCTATGGTGTAATCGGACCGAATGGCTGTGGCAAGACAACGATGTTCAATGCTCTTATCGGACTTATTGTTCCAAGTCATGGAAAAATTATGTTTGATGGGAACGATATTACAAAAATGAAACCGAATGATCGTTGTATGATGGGCATCGGGCGTACCTATCAGGTTCCGCGTCCTTTTGAAGGTATGAGTGTTTATGAAAATGTTCTTGTGGCGGCAGTTCATGGCGCAAAGCATTCGGAAAAGAGCGGCAGAAATGTTGCCCTGGATGCTTTGAAACTGACAGGGATTTACGACAAGAGAGAGATTCGTGCCGGTGAGCTCACCCTGCTGGACCGTAAACGTATGGAGATTGCAAGAGCGCTTGGAACCGAGCCGAAGCTGTTATTGCTGGACGAGGTAGCTGCCGGATTGACAGAGGCAGAGGTACAGGATGTTATCAAAATGGTAGCGGATCTGAAGGCTGCCAAATATTCTATTATCTGGATCGAGCATGTCATTCAGACAATGGTAGAGGCTACCGATCATCTGATGTGTATGGAAACTGGTCATGAGCTGATCATTGGCGAGCCTCGTTCCGTTATGAATTCAAAAGAGGTCGAGGCAGTATATCTGGGGGTGGAGGAAGAAGATGAGTGAGCCTATTTTAAAAGTGGAAGGTGTTCAGGCAAAATATGGAGATTTCATTGCTGTTGAGTCTGCGACATTGGATGTTCCGGAAGGTCAGATCGTTTCCCTTATAGGATCAAACGGTGCAGGTAAATCTACTCTTATGGATACCATTGCAGGTTTGCACAAGGCTTCTGCCGGAAAAATCTATTTTAAAGGGGAAGATATTACGGGAATGCCTGCGGAAAAGATCGTCCTGAAAGGACTTTCGCTGGTTCCTCAGGGAAGCCGCTGTTTTATAAGAATGTCAGTAGAAGATAATCTTATCATGGGTAGCTTTCCAAAATCAGCACGCAAGCAGGCGAAGGATACGCTTGAGTATGTATACGATCTGTTTCCTGTATTAAAAGAAAAGAGGAATGATCTGTCAGGCAGCCTGTCAGGCGGACAGCGCCAGATGGTGGCAGTAGGACGGGCGCTTATGACCAGACCAGAGCTTATCCTGTTTGATGAGATCTCACTTGGTCTTGCACCTACGATCATTAAAGACATTTATGCACGGATTAAAGAAATCAGTGCATCAGGGACGACAGTTGTACTTGTGGAGCAGGATACGCATCGTGCAATTAAGACAGCAGAAATCTGCTATGTAATGCTTAAGGGTAATGTGGTTCTTTCCGGGCGTTCAAAGGAACTGGGAGAGGACGAGATTAAAAAAGCATACTTTGGTGTGTAGGGGAGGTATAGGATATGATAATGCAGTTAATAATCAACGGCTTATTGCTGGGAGGTGTCTATGCTGTTATGGGCGTGGGCATGACAATGATTTTTGGTATTGTAAAGCTTACCAACCTGGCACATGGCGAATTTATTATCATTGGAGCTTATGCATCAACGCTTATAGCTGCGAAGCTTGGAGTAGATCCGATTCTTACATTGATTATCACCGTACCGCTTATGTTTATATTCGGTATGATACTTCAGAGCGGACTTATTAACAGGGTAATGCTTAAGGGCTCAGAACCGGCATTGCTTGTAACCTTTGGCCTGTCCATCATCCTGCAGGATGCGATGCTTCTTCTGTTTACTGCGGATGCAAGACATACAGGCGGTTCGTACAGTTCCAAAACATTCCAGATCGGCAGCATCAGTATTGCGCTTCTGGATGTAATATTGCTGATTATCAGTTTGATTACAATTATTGTCCTGGCATGGTTCCTCAAAAAGACCTATCTGGGGCGTTCGATCCGGGCCACTTCGGATGATACTCAGGCTGCATCCCTGATGGGCGTAAGCGTAAGGAGAACCTATGGTATTGCTATGGGTATCGCAATGGCTACGGCGGCAGTCGCAGGCTTATGCGTGGCTCTGAAATGGACCTATTACCCCAGCAGCGGCGGCAGTTATCTTCTTACTTCCTTCGGTGTAGTAGTTATTGGCGGTATGGGAAGTATTCCGGGCGCTCTTGCTGCAGGTTTTATTTTTGGAATAGCTACCGTTTGCGGCGGTGCGAACTACGGTATGCTGGTTGGATATCTCATTCTGATCGCCATGCTTGCAATCCGTCCGCAGGGCTTATTCAGTAAATAGGAAGGAGGAAAATGATGGATAATAAAACTTTAGCCTCTACCCGCAAAGCTACTAAAGTTGCTGACGGTATTCCTATGCTTATAATCTGTGCGGCTGTTGTAGCTTTTTTGTATATTGCCGGTGCGGCAAATATTTTTTCAAGTAATATTATGAGATACCTGCTGAAGATCTTTTTGTATATTACTCTTGGTGAAATGTGGAATCTTCTCAGCGGTTTTACAGGAATGACAAGTCTGGGACAGCAGGCATATATCGGTATAGCCGGATATACGGTAGCTGTAATTACATCTACGTTTGGATTGTCCCTGGGACTCGGCGTTTTGCTGGGAACGATAATTGGCACCGTGATTTCATTCGGACTTTCCTTTATTCTTTTCCGAATGAGAGGTATGTATTTTGCAATTGCAACTTGGGTAGTTGCAGAAGCATTATGCGTATGGTTCAAGAGCTGGAAATTTGTAAACATGGGCGGCGGCATGTCTGTTACTGCCAAACCATATCCAAAGACAGTAGCTATTTATCTTATGGCTCTTACGGTTTGTGTGGCAGCATTGATCGTTGTATACGTTCTTCTCAGAACAAAGACCGGTCTTGGCCTTACAGCCATGAGAGATGATACGGACGCTGCTTCATCAGTTGGTGTCAATATTTTTAAATCAAAGCTTCTTGTTTATGTGATCGCTGCATTGTTCACTGCCCTTGCAGGCGCGGTATTCTTTATAAACAAAGGTACGATCTATCCGGACAGCGGATTTGACATCGGCTGGACCGTAGCTGTTGTATTTATTGTAATCGTAGGCGGTATCGGAACTGTCTCGGGGCCTATCGTAGGTGGTGTCATCTATGTACTTCTTGATGAGTATCTTGCTCATTATGCAGGATGGTCCAATATTATTCTGGGAGCAATCGCTATTTTGGTTATTATTTTCCTGCCGGATGGTATTATGGGAACCATTCAGAAGAAGTTGAATTTTGAGATCTTCTCACAGAAACGTTTCTCAGAGCCTAAGAAACGTAAAAAAGCGAAAGCGGAATAAAAACGCAGAGTTAATTTAATGTAGAAAAGAAACCTCGATTATGGTATAATTCCCTTTATATCGTATTCGGGGATTTCTTTTTTGTTGCCGGATATGCAGGAAATGCTCATAAATATGAGGAGAATGGAAAATATGATAGCAATTATTGATTACGATGCAGGTAATTTAAAAAGTGTGGAGAAGGCGCTGGTATCTCTCGGACAGGAGAGTATTATCACCAGTGATCATAGAGAAATTTTGCGGGCGGATAAAGTGATCCTGCCGGGGGTGGGAGCATTCGGAGATGCCATGGCAAATTTAAAGAAAATGGAGCTGGACAAGGTGATTCGTGAAGTGGCAGAGCAGGGTATTCCCTTCCTTGGCATCTGTCTTGGCTTGCAGCTTTTATTTGAGAGCAGTGAGGAAAGTCCCGGTGTGGAGGGACTTGGCATTTTAAAAGGTCATATCTTAAGGATTCCGGATGAGCCGGGACTTAAGATTCCGCATATTGGATGGAATTCGCTGGATTTGATGAATGAGGGACGCCTGTTTGCAGGAATTTCAGATCAGTCCTATGTTTATTTTGTACATTCCTACTATCTGAAGGCAGCGGATGAACAGATCGTCAAAGCTGTCACACATTACAGTACTGCCATTCATGCTTCCGTGGAGCAGGGCAATGTGTTTGCCTGCCAGTTTCATCCGGAAAAGAGCAGTACCGTAGGTCTGAAGATTTTGAAGAATTTTGCGGAAATTGACGGAGGTGAACGCTGATGTTTACAAAACGAATCATTCCATGTCTGGATGTAAATAACGGGCGCGTGGTAAAAGGCGTCAACTTTGTGAATCTGCGGGATGCGGGAGATCCGGTGGAGATTGCCGCAGCTTATGATAAAGCAGGTGCGGACGAGGTGGTTTTCCTCGATATCACAGCCTCCTCCGATGCCAGAAACACCGTGGTGGATATGGTGCGCAATGTAGCGGAAAAGGTGTTTATCCCGTTTACCGTGGGCGGTGGTATCCGAAGTGTGGATGATTTTAAAGCGCTGCTGCGGGAAGGTGCGGACAAAATTTCAATCAATTCCGCAGCAATTATGAATCCGAATCTGATTTCCGAGGCGGCAGACAAGTTCGGAAGTCAGTGCGTGGTGGTTGCCATTGATGCCAGACGGCGGGAGGATGGCAGCGGATGGAACATCTACAAAAATGGCGGACGCATAGATATGGGAATCGATGCGGTAGAGTGGGCGATGAAGGCGGACCGACTGGGAGCGGGAGAAATTTTGCTCACCAGCATGGATTGCGACGGAACGAAAGCGGGATATGATATCAAACTGACCCGCATGATTGCGGAAAATGTATCCATCCCGGTCATCGCTTCCGGCGGGGCAGGTACGATGGAGCATTTTTATGATGCATTGACAGAAGGAAAAGCGGATGCTGCACTGGCAGCTTCGTTGTTTCACTATAAAGAGATGGAAATTATGGACTTGAAGGATTATCTGGCAGGACGGGGCGTGTCTGTGCGCAGATAAATTTTCAGAAGAGAAATGAGAACAAAAGGAGAACAATTATGCCGGCAATTTCAAATGACTGGACTGTGCCCTTAACAGCGGAGTTTCGCAAACCGTACTACAGAGAATTGTATCAAAAAGTGATACATGAGTATAATACCACCAAAGTGTTTCCGGCGCCGGATGATATTTTCAATGCCTTTCATCTGACACCCTTATCTCAGGTAAAAGTGGTGATTTTGGGGCAGGACCCCTACCATAACGACGGACAGGCACATGGACTTTGCTTTTCCGTAAAACCTCAGGTGGAGATACCGCCTTCTCTTGTGAATATTTATCAGGAGCTTCATGACGATCTTGGCTGCCGGATTCCAAACAACGGATATCTGGTGAAATGGGCGCGGCAGGGTGTGCTTATGCTGAATACCGTGCTGACGGTGCGTGCACATCAGGCAAATTCTCACAGAGACATTGGCTGGGAACAGTTTACGGATGCGGTGATCCGTGCGGTCAATGAGCAGGACAGGCCTATCGTATTTTTGCTCTGGGGCAGACCTGCCCAGATGAAAAAAAGTATGCTGAATAATCCAAAGCATCTGATTTTAGAGGCTCCCCACCCAAGTCCCCTGTCAGCGTACCGCGGTTTTTTCGGCTGCCGGCATTTCAGCCGGACAAATGAGTTTTTGACCCTGCATGGGTTGGAGCCGATCGACTGGCAGATTGAGGATGTGTGATAACAGATGCGTGTGGAAAACATGTACTGACAAGTACAGAGTGAAGGTCATCCCTGAACCTGGTTTTCCGCTTCGCAAAAAAAGATATTTTCAATAGTAATAATGGAAAGCGAGATATAACAGATGGCAAAAAAAGTCAGTTATGACGAGAGCAGCATATCAGTGCTGGAAGGCCTGGAGGCGGTAAGAAAACGTCCGGGTATGTACATCGGAAGTGTAGGACGTAAGGGCCTGAATCATTTAATATACGAGATTGTGGACAATTCGGTGGATGAACATCTGGCGGGAGAGTGTGATACCATTCATGTGACACTGGAAGCGGACGGTTCCTGCACCGTGGAGGATAACGGACGGGGTATCCCGGTGGGAATGCATCAGAAGGGTGTATCCGCCGCCCGCATTGTTTTTTCCACCCTCCATGCAGGCGGAAAATTTGATGATTCGGTTTACAAGACAAGCGGTGGTCTGCACGGGGTAGGCTCTTCCGTAGTCAATGCCTTATCCACCCGCATGGATATTGAGATCAGCCGGGAAGGTTATATTCACCATGACGGATATGAGCGGGGGATTCCGGTGATAGAACTGGAAAATGGTCTCCTTCCCACCATCGGAAAGACGAAAAAGACCGGAACGAAGATCAATTTCCTTCCGGATCCGGAAATCTTTGAAAAGACCAGATTTAAGGAGGATGAGGTAAAAAGTCGTCTCCATGAGACCGCCTATCTCAATCCCAATCTGACAATTATATATGATGATCTGCGTCTGGCGGAGCCGGAGCATATCGAGTTTCACGAGCCGGAGGGCATCATCGGATTTGTGAAGGATATCAATAAAAACGCGGAGGTCCTTCATGATGCGGTTTATTTTAAAGGAGAGAGCGAAGGAATTACCGTGGAGGCGGCCTTTCAGTACACGGGCGAGTTCCATGAAAATATATTGGGATTCTGCAATAACATTTACAATGCGGAGGGCGGAACCCACCTCACCGGATTTAAGACGGTATTTACTACAATTATCAATCAGTATGCGAGAGAGCTTGGTATTTTGAAGGATAAGGACGCCAATTTTACCGGTGCGGATGTGCGTAACGGTATGACAGCGGTAGTTTCCATCAAGCATCCGGCGCCCCGTTTTGAGGGTCAGACAAAGACAAAGCTGGACAATCAGGATGCTACGAGAGTGACAGCGAAAGTCACCGGAGATGAGATACAGCTCTTTTTTGATAAAAATCTGGAGACATTAAAAGCGGTCATCGGATGTGCGGAGAAGGCGGCGAAGATCCGAAAAACCTCGGAGAAAGCAAAGACAAACCTGCTGACCAAGCAGAAATTTTCCTTTGATTCCAACGGAAAGCTGGCAAATTGTGAGAGCAGAGATCCGTCCAAATGTGAGATTTTCATTGTGGAGGGAGATTCCGCCGGAGGGTCCGCAAAGACAGCCAGAGACCGCAATTATCAGGCGATTCTGCCGATTCGCGGAAAAATTCTCAATGTGGAAAAGGCAAGCATTGACAAGATCCTGGCAAATGCAGAGATCAAGACGATGATCAACGCCTTTGGATGCGGTTTTTCGGAAGGGTACGGAAATGATTTTGATATCAGCAAGCTGCGTTATGACAAGATCATTATCATGGCGGATGCCGACGTGGACGGAGCACACATCAGTACACTGCTTCTGACATTATTTTACCGGTTTATGCCGGAGCTGATCTTTGAGGGACATGTGTATATTGCCATGCCGCCTCTGTATAAAGCAATGCCAGGCAAGGGAGAGGAAGAATACCTCTATGATGATGCGGCGCTGGAGCGTTACCGCAAAACCCATAAGGGGCCCTTTACCCTGCAGCGGTACAAAGGTCTTGGCGAGATGGATGCGGTACAGCTCTGGGAGACGACGCTGGACCCTAAGACCCGCATTTTGAAAAAAGTGGAGATTGATGACGGACGTCTGGCATCGGATATTACGGAAATGCTCATGGGTAATGAGGTACCGCCGAGACGTGCATTTATTTATAAGCACGCTCAGGATGCAGAGCTGGATGTTTAATTGGGAGGAGAGCAAATGCAAACTGTCGAGGAACAGGTAATACGAACAGACTATTCCGAGATCATGCAGAAATCATATATCGATTATGCCATGAGTGTTATCGTGGCTCGGGCTCTGCCGGATGTGCGAGACGGACTGAAGCCTGTACAGCGAAGAACCTTGTATGATATGTATGAGCTGGGAATCCGATATGATAAGCCATACCGCAAATGTGCCCGTATCGTGGGCGATACCATGGGTAAATATCATCCCCACGGTGACAGCTCGATCTACGAGGCGCTGGTGGTCATGGCGCAGGAATTTAAAAAGGGCGTGCCGCTGGTGGACGGACATGGAAACTTTGGCTCCATCGAGGGAGACGGAGCTGCAGCCATGCGTTACACGGAAGCCCGTCTGCAAAAGATCACCCAGGAGGCGTTCCTGGCTGATCTGGATAAAGATGTGGTTGATTTTATGCCGAACTTTGATGAGACGGAGAAGGAGCCTTCCGTTTTACCGGTGAAGGTGCCAAACCTGCTGCTGAACGGAGCAGAAGGTATTGCGGTCGGTATGGCAACCAGCATTCCGCCCCACAATTTTAATGAGGTGATCGACGGTGTCATTGCCTACATGAAAAATCCCGATATCACGACAGAAGAGATGATGGAGATCATTCAGGGACCGGATTTCCCTACCGGGGGCATTGTCTGCAATAAAGACGATCTGAAAGAAATCTATGAGACAGGCACAGGAAAGATGAAGCTGCGGGGAAAAGTGGAGATCGAGAAGGTGAAGGGCGGAAAAGAGCGTCTGGTCATCACGGAGATTCCATATACCATGATCGGTGCAAACATCGGAAAATTTTTAAATGATGTGTACAGTCTGGTGGAGACAAAGAAAACCACGGATATCGTGGATATTTCCAATCAATCCTCCAAAGAGGGTATCCGCATCGTGCTGGATCTGAAAAAGGGATGTGATACAGAAAACCTGTGCAATCTGTTATATAAGAAAACACGTCTGGAGGATACCTTCGGCGTGAATATGCTGGCAGTGGCAGATGGCAGGCCTGAGACCATGGGGCTTGTTTCCATTATCCGCCATCATGTAAACTTTCAATATGAAGTTGCCACGAGAAAGTATACCACGCTTCTGGCAAAAGAGCAGGAGAAAAAGGAGATTCAGGAGGGTCTGATCAAGGCATGTGATGTGATCGACCTGATTATTGAGATTCTGCGGGGCAGTAAAAATGTAAAGGATGCGAAAAACTGTCTTGTAAACGGTGCGACAGAGAATATTAAATTCAAATCAAAGATGTCTCAGACGATGGCTGCGAAGCTTCGTTTTACCGAGCGTCAGGCGACTGCCATTCTGGAAATGCGGCTGTACAAGCTGATCGGTCTTGAGGTGGAGGCGCTGATTAAGGAGCACGATGAGACACTGGCAAAGATTGCAAAATATGAGGATATTCTGGGTAAGCGAAGCTCCATGGCAAAAGTGATCATAGGTGAGCTGAAGCAGTACCGGAAGGAGTATGGTATTCCCCGCAAAACGTCTATCGAGAATGCGGCAGAGGCTGTGTATGAAGAAAAGAAGATGGAAGAGATGCCTGTGGTATTTCTCATGGACCGTTTCGGATATGCAAAAACCGTGGATGAGGCAACCTATGAGAGAAACAAAGAGGCTGCAGAGAATGAATTTAAGTATGTAATCCCGTGTATGAATACGGACAAAATTGCAATTTTTACAAACACAGGTCAGATGCATCTGATGAAAGCTGCGGATCTTCCTTTCGGAAAATTCCGTGATAAGGGTGTTCCCATCGATAATATCAGTAACTATAACAGTAGCGGGGAGAACTATATCTACCTTGCAAGTCTGGCTGATCTAAGAGGCAGAAGGGTTGCCTTTATCTCAAAATCTGCCATGATCAAATGGGTGAACGGTGATGAGTTTGATGTGGCAAAGAGAACCACTGCTGCCACAAAGCTGGCAGAGGGGGATGAGTTGATCGGAGTATCGCTCATTCAGGATACGGACAGTATCGTGATGCAGTCAGAAAAAGATATGTTTCTGCGCATCTCTGTGGAGGAGATACCGGAAAAGAAAAAGGGAGCCATCGGCGTGCGGGGCATGAAGCTGGCAGAGGGGGATGCATTGAAGCAGATGTACATTCTGGACGGGATACACGCGCCTGTTGTAGAGGTGAAGGATAAAGAGGTGGTATTGAACCGTCTGCACATCCAGAAGCGCGATACAAAGGGTGTGAAGAAGTAAGCCTGTTCTGATATTCAGTGAACTGCTGCAAGTTTGTCTATTATTTATCAATCATTGACACTATTTAAAGTGTATGATACCATGTTATTCAGACAATGAAACCGACGATTTGTCGGTTTCATTTACGTTATTACATGAGAAATTTCTGGTACTTCTCAGTGTAATGATAAACACATGTATACCCCAAAAACCTCTATTTTGCATGTGAAAAACAGAAGGGAGAGTTGAACAACTATGTTAACATCATTAGGTGTAGTCGGAATTATCATTCCGATCATCGGCGTCATAGCTCTTATCGTTGCCGCTGCTCTTGCAAACAATGTGAAGAAGAAGCCGGAAGGAACCGATAAGATGAAAGAGATTGCCGCTGCTATTCATGAGGGCGCACAGGCATTTCTGATGTCCGAGTACAAGATTCTTGTAATCTTTATAATCGTCGTATTCTTAGGAGTAGGTTTCGGTATCGGAGTTACACAGGGATGGGCAGAAGGATGGGGTACAGCTATCTGCTTTATCATCGGAGCTGTATTTTCCATTATCGCTGGTTACTGTGGTATGAACGTTGCTACCAGAGCAAACGTGAGAACTGCCAATGCAGCAAGAGAAAAAGGTATGACTGCTGCTTTGCCGATCGCATTCCGCGGCGGTGCAGTTATGGGTCTTTGTGTGGTAGGTCTTGGTCTGCTGGGTGTCAGTGCGATTTACCTGGTTACAGGAAACGCAACAATTTTGTTTGGTTTCAGTCTTGGTGCTTCTTCCGTAGCGTTGTTTGCGCGTGTGGGCGGTGGTATTTATACAAAAGCTGCTGACGTAGGTGCTGACCTTGTAGGTAAGGTAGAAGCAGGAATCCCTGAGGATGATCCCCGTAACCCGGCTGTTATCGCTGATAACGTAGGTGACAACGTAGGTGACGTTGCAGGTATGGGAGCTGACCTTTTTGAGTCCTATGCAGGTTCCATTATTTCTGCTATCACGCTTGGTCTGATTGCATCCGGTATTTCCGGAAACTTCGGAACTCTTGGCGGAGCTTTATATCCGATGGCTCTGTCCGCAGTAGGTATCATTGCTTCTATTATCGGTATCTTCTGTGTACGTGGTAAAGAGGGCGGAGATCCTCATAAATCTCTGAAACTTGGCAATAACATTGCAAACGTGATTACAGTTATCGTAGCAATTATTCTGAGTAAACCGATGCTTGGTTCCTTCAAACCATGCGGCGCTATTATCGCTGGTCTGATCGTAGGTATTCTGATCGGTTCTATTACAGAGCATTATACATCTGACAAATATGGTCCGGTACATAAGATTGCTGAGCAGTCTGAGACAGGTCCTGCAACAAACATCATCAGTGGTCTGGCAGTAGGTATGCATTCCGCTACCTTCCCGATCATTCTGATTGCAGTAGGTATCTTTGTATCTTATCAGTTTGCAGGTATCTATGGTATCGCACTTGCAGCAGTAGGTATGCTTGCTACTACAGGAAGCACCGTAGCAGTAGATGCTTATGGTCCGATTGCTGATAATGCCGGCGGTATCGCTGAGATGTCCGGTCTGGATGAGAGTGTTCGTGAGATCACTGACTCTCTGGATTCCGTAGGTAACACAACAGCAGCTATCGGTAAAGGTTTTGCAATCGGTTCCGCAGCTCTGACAGCTCTGTCTCTGTTCGTATCTTACGCAGAAGCAGTGGAACTGCAGGTAATCAGTCTTTTGACACCAACCGTTATTATCGGTCTTTTGATCGGCGCTATGCTGCCATTCCTGTTCTCCGCTATTACCATGGAGGCAGTTTCCAAAGCAGCTTACAAGATGATCGAGGAAGTGCGCAGACAGTTCCATGCAGACAAAGGTATTCTGGAAGGAACAAGCAAACCGGATTACAAATCCTGTGTAGGTATTTCCACACAGGCAGCATTGAAAGAAATGCTGCTTCCGGGTATTCTGGCAATCGTAGTTCCGATCATCGTAGGTGTTCTGCTTGGCGCAGAGGCTCTTGGTGGACTTTTAGCAGGTGCTCTTGTAACAGGTGTTATGATGGCAATCTTTATGTCAAACGCCGGTGGTGCATGGGATAATGCTAAAAAATACATCGAAGGCGGACATCATGGCGGAAAGGGAAGTGAGCCGCACAAAGCAGCGGTTGTTGGTGATACCGTAGGTGATCCGTTCAAGGATACTTCAGGTCCGTCCATCA
>CAYRZL010000052.1:0-19713 GCA_964428795.1 uncultured Lachnospiraceae bacterium
ACATGGAAGGTTGTAAACGGAAAAGCAACAGCATCGGAGAGTATTAAATATGTGAAAGTAACAGACAGCAGTTCTCCGCTTTACGGAAAGACGCTGAAGCTTTACTATGACAAAAACGGAAATCTGCTCCAGGATGTGACAGGTAAGTATACCGGAAGCCGTACCTATGAGATTTATATCAACAAGACAAAGAACATGGTTACTGTCTATACAAAAGATGGTGACTATTATGTGCCGGTAAAATGTTTTGTCTGCTCTACCGGTGGAAGCAATACACCGAATGGTACATATTATACACCGGCTAAATACAGGTGGCATGAGCTGATGGGACCATGCTGGGGACAGTGGTGTACGAGAATCACTACTAACGGCGTCCTGTTCCACTCTGTATTTTATAATAGTTATAATAACAATAATGCGTTGAGCGTGAGCGCGTACAACAAGCTGGGAACCACGGCGTCTCATGGATGTGTGCGTCTGACAGCAGGTGATGCGAAATGGATCTATGATAACTGTGCATTAAAGACCAAGGTTGTTATTTACAGCAGCAGCGGATATGAGCCTCTGACTAAGCCATCCGCATACAAATTGTCCAGCAGCCATACATGGGATCCGACAGATCCGAATATGTATTATAAATGCCAGCAGCGTGGCTGTCACTAATTAAATATGAATCAAAATAAGGAAATTCCTGTGCGGTTGAGTAAACCTCACAGGAATTTCTTATTGTTTTATTAAGATTGAGGATTTTTCCCCAAAAATGATGTTTTTAAAAGTATAATAGGGTTGATAAGGAGGTAAACGGTAAACGTTCACAGCATTTACAAACTTAGCGAGGTAAAAGAATGAAGAATGTGCTTGAATGGCTGGAGATAACAGCCGGACGGCTGCCGGAAAAGAAAGCGTTTCTGGATTTGAAAAATGAGATTTCCTTTCAGGAAATCCTGCAGAGAGCAAAAGCAATCGGCACTGCATTGGCAAAGCAAAATCTGAACAATACACCGATTCCGGTATTTTCCGGAAGAAATGTGTATACACCTTCTGTATTTTGGGGAGTTGTATATAGCGGGCAGGCTTATGTGCCCATTGATTCAAAATTACCAAAGATGAGGATACAGAAGATTCTGACGCAGCTTGATCCTGCAGTGATCCTGGCGGATGCGGAAAGCTATGATACTGTGAAAGAACTGGCAGGGGAAAAACAGATTCTTGTGGCGGAAGAATTGCTTCAGACAGAAGCAGATCAGACGCTGCTGGATCAGATCCGTTCTGATATGGTAGAGACAGATCCCCTGTATGTGATCTATACATCAGGCTCTACCGGAAATCCGAAAGGGGTTATGACATCCCATCACTCTCTGATGTGCTATATCAATGCATATGCAAAGGTTATGGGAATAGAAGAGGATGATCGTTTGGGCAATCAGTCCCCGTTAGACTATATTGCAGCGATCCGCGATATGTATCTTCCATTGAAATATGGCTGTTCCACCGTGATCATTCCAAAGGAATATTTTATGGAGCCGAATATATTGTTCGGATGTATGAATGAGCAGCAGGTGACATCCGTAGGATGGAGTGTTTCGGCATTTACCATCGCATTGTCTTTGGGTGCGTTTGAGGAGGTAGGACTCACAACCTTGAAAAAAGTATGTTTTTCCGGTTCTGTGATGCCTGCAAAATGTCTGAAGGTATGGCAGG
This sequence comes from uncultured Lachnospiraceae bacterium, assembly GCA_964428795.1. Classification (GTDB taxonomy): domain Bacteria; phylum Bacillota; class Clostridia; order Lachnospirales; family Lachnospiraceae; genus CAYRZL01. The sequence goes on from CAYRZL010000052.1 coordinate 1,702, forward strand.
AGAATCTGCCGGATACAAGATTTGTGAATCAGTACGGACCTACGGAAGCCACTGCGTCCTGTACCTACTATGTGGTGGATCATATCGTATCAGAGGATGAGATCCTTCCAATTGGCAGAGCATATGAGAATTATCGTGTCTTTATTCTGAATGACCGGAATGAAGAAGCTGCCATAGGAGAACTCGGTGAGATCTGTGTCAGCGGTCCCTGTCTGGCTCTCGGTTACTATCGGGATACGGAGCGGACCAGCGCAGCATTTATGCAGCATCCGGGGAATGACTGTTACAGAGAGCTGATCTACCGTACCGGAGATATCGGCCTGCAAAGAGAGAACGGTATGCTGGAGTTTCATGGACGTAAGGATCGTCAGATCAAACATATGGGACATCGTGTGGAGCTGGATGAGATTGAATATGCGGCAAATCAGCTTCCGGAAGTGAAGGAGAGCTGCTGTATTTATCAGAAGGAAAACGAAAAACTTCATCTGTTTTACCAAGGAAATATTGCAAAGCGTGATCTGTTGCTGAGGCTGCGGGAGGTTTTGCCGGGATTTATGGTTCCGAGAAAGGTGCGGCAGATGGTCGAGCTTCCAAAGCTGCCCAATGGGAAAATTGATATCAATAGATTGAAAGAGGAGATATAAAAATGAGAGACACAATTTTAGAAATTTTGAATGATTTAAGACCGGATGTGGATTTTGAGAGTGAGACAGCATTGATCACAAAGGGAATTTTAGAGTCCTTTGATATTGTTTCTTTGGTATCTGAATTGTCAGATGAGTTTGATATAACGATCCGTCCAAAGGATCTGATTCCGGATAATTTTAATTCTCTGGATGCAATGTGTGAACTGGTAGAACGTCTGACAGAGGAGTAAATCATGTGGAAATCTGAGCTTAAAAAGCCTTGTTCTCCGGCATATATATTTGATGCTGATGCGTTCGCTGACCGATGCAGGCGTGTGAAAGCCGCGATCGGTGATGTCCCGTTGACATATTCTATCAAAGCAAATCCATTTCTTTTGCATTGTCTGCCGGAGGAGATCGCACATGTGGAAGTGTGCAGTCCGGGCGAACTGGCGATTTGCAAAGCATTAAAGGTGGATCCGGAATCTATCATTTATTCCGGAGTGACAAAAGAACAGTGTGATGTGGAACAGGCGGTTTCCTATGATGTTGGGATTCTGACCGCAGAGAGCATTCTGCATGTGGAATTGGAAAATCAGGCTGTTCTGAAATTTGGAAAAGAAAAGAAGAAGGTTATCCTGCGCCTTACCAGCGGAAACCAGTTCGGTATGTCTGTGAGTGATATAGAATCTCTGATCGCCAACAGGGAGCAGTATGAGGGTCTGGAATTTTATGGGATTCATCATTATTCCGGAACACAGAAGAAGATGCGTCAGATTAAAAAGGATTTGCAGCGTTTGGATGCGTTGTTGCAGGAGTTAAAAGCGAAGTATGATTTTCAGGCACAGCTAATAGAGTATGGACCTGGTCTTGGTGTAGACTATTTTGAAGCGCCCTATGAGGAAGCGGATATGCAGATTTTGTCGGAGACAGTGCCGGAGATTATGGAATTTGCGAAAACATATCCGTTGGGGATTGAAATGGGACGTTTTCTCGCAGCACCCTGCGGAAATTATCTGACACAGATCAAAGACAGGAAGGAAAACAGTGAGACTAATTATCTGATCTGTGACGGAGGGATCCATCATCTGAAATATCATGGGCAGACCATGGCGATGCAGGTACCGCCCATCGAGGTATATCAGGATGTAAGTGATGTGATGCAGGCAGAACCGGTTCAGGTGCCGGAGGATAACCGCATTCCATATATGATCTGCGGAAGTCTCTGCACGGTAGCGGATGTACTGGTGCGCGAGGCAGAGCTTGCTCCGGTGACGATCGGTGATTATCTGCTGTTCGGACGCTGCGGCGCCTACTCTGTGACAGAGGGAACTACTCTGTTTTTGTCCCGAACCATGCCGCAGATATATCTCTATGCAAAGGAAAAAGGGTATCTGCTTGTCAGGGATTTTATTGAGTCAAGTCAGTTGAATATGTCAGGTGATAAAGTATGAGTTTGATTTCTTTACAGTTTGCCATTTTTGTGTTGGTGGCAGTTGTAGTTTATTATTTGTTTCCAAAAAAATACCGCTGGGTGGTGCTGCTTGTTGCCAGCTATGCGTATTATCTGATCATTTGTAACAAGTATATTATTTATATGCTGGTTACAACGGTAAGCACATACCTGGGAGCCCGGGCAGTGGAAGCCGGTTATCAGAAACAGACACAGGTATTAAAGGCGCATAAAGGTGAATGGAGCAGGGAAGAGCGCAAAGCATATAAGAACAAAGTCACAAATAAATGTCGTGGTATTATGATAGCGGTATTGTTGCTGAATTTTGGTATTCTGGGCATTTTGAAATATTCCGGTTTTGCGGTAAGTGTGGTGGCATCCGTTGCCGGTCTGTTTGGCGGTCATATACAGTTTCCTGACATGGGATTTTTGCTTCCTCTGGGAATCTCTTTTTATACCTTCCAGACGATGGGATACATGATCGATGTATATCAGGAGAAAGTGGCAGCGGAAAAGAATATTGCAAAATTTGCGTTGTTTGTATCCTTTTTCCCGCAGATCATACAGGGTCCCATTGCCATGTATGACGATCTGGCACATCAGCTTTATGAGCCTCATACCTTTCAGTTCCGAAATCTGAAGAACGGTGCGGCGCTGATCTTGTGGGGTATTTTCAAAAAGATGGTAATTGCAGACCGGGCGGTGGCGGTGATCAATCTGGTTACTGCTGATTCCGATGCTTTTTCCGGCACGTTTATTCTGTTTGCGGCTTTGTTGTATGCCCTGCAGTTATATGCAGATTTTTCCGGTGGAATCGATATTGTACGCGGAATTGGTGAGATTTTTGGTATTCAGATGGCAGAAAACTTCAGACGTCCTTATTTTTCAAAGTCTCTGACGGAGTACTGGCATCGTTGGCATATAACCCTTGGTAACTGGGTGAGAAATTATGTATTCTACCCATTGTCCATTTCCAAGCGCTTTTTGAATATGGGAAAATGGATGCAGAAGCATTGCGGAAAACATCTTGCGAAGGTAATTCCCACCAGTCTGGCGTCACTGATCACATTTTTGATCATCGGTATCTGGCACGGGGCAAATGGCAAATATGTGGCATTTGGTCTGTGGAACGGTATTGTTATCATGCTGATCGAGATATGTCGTCCGTTTAATGAGAAGGTTGGAAATGCGCTGCGCGTAAACCGGGAAGGAAAGTTGTATCAACTGGCAGCTATCATATGGACGTTTATTCTTGTGCTGGTTGGATACTATTTTGATATTGCACAGAGCTTTCGGGATGCAGTTCATATGCTGGTCCGTTCTGTGACGGATCTTCATATATCGGATATCCATAATATTGCCTGCATCAAACCGGCAGGACTGGACAAGTATGATTATGGTTTGATACTGCTCGGGACAGTCGTTATATTTATTGTTTCAGTGATCCAGGAGCGTACAGGCCGCAATATGCGGGACATTCTCTGGCAGAAGAGACAGGTGACCCAGTGGGGAGTTTTATTGATTGGAATGGTTGTCATTCTGACCTTTGGATATTATGGTCCCCATATGACGCCTGCAGATTTTGTTTATATGCAGTTCTAGGGCGAGGAGAGTGCATAATGAAAAAGAAAACTGTAAAGTTGATCGTATTTTTAGCGGTTGCGCTGGTTATTTTTCTCGGACTATCAGAGATCTCAAAGAATTCCAGCCGCACGAGTATATCCAGTTTAAAGGGTATTTATACGGAACCGGAAAATTCCCTGGATGTTGTTTTGATCGGGGCGAGTGAAATTTACGCGGATTATTCCCCGACGGAGGCGTGGAAAGAGTATGGATTTACTTCTTATGATTATGCCACTGCCGGTATCCCGGGTAATTTGTACAAGTCCATGTTAAAAGAAGCGCTGCGTGAGCAGGATCCCAGGCTGGTTGTGTTTGAGGTAAATGGTTTTTGTTATAGTGATAAATATTATACGGAGAGCAGTGGAAATGTACACACATACATTGATAATATGAAAATATCAAAAAACTGGGTGGAGACGATAAAAGAGGTGATTCCGGAGGATGAGCAGAGTGAGTATTTCTTTCCAATATCTACCTATCATGACAACTGGAAGCATCCAAAGGGCAGTGTAAAGAGTGTAATTGCAAAGACACTGATAAAAGTAAATAACCGTTCCAACCTGAAGGGCTATGCAACCTTTTCCGGAACGAGGAAAAAGGGAAAACTGAAGAAGGATAAGGGCATTATGCTGACGGATCTCAGCAGAAAATACCTGAACGAATTGTGCCAGGCCTGCCGGGAGGAAGGCGTGGAGAACGTTCTGTTCGTGCGTTTTCCTCATCTGAGAGAGCCTGAGGATCCGAATGTATATACGGAAATGGATGAGATCGTAAGTTCTTATGGATTTGACTTCCTGAATCTGACGGATTATAATGAACTTGGATTGGATAAAGATACTGATTTTTACAATTCGGATCACATGAACTATTATGGCATGAAGAAATTTACCACATATTTTTCTGATTATCTGGTTTCAAACTATGACCTTCCTGCGGAGCATAACAAGAAAGTGGAGAAATACTGGGCTTCCTGTACGGAAAAAGCAGACGAGATTTTCAGACAATGTGAGGAGGATTTCGAAAAGGGAGAGATCAGGCATTATATAGAAATATCCTGTTATCATCGGCCAAACCTTCGGAAAGAAGTACCGGAACGGTAAATTTCAGACTGTTTTTTTGTGAGGATGTTATATATGAAAAAAAGGATGGTTTTGTTCGGGATAATGCTGGGATTAATGACGATTCCTGTTGGTAAGGTATATGCTGCAGGTATGGCTGAAACAGAGCAGACAGAAGCAGACGATACATGGGAATCTGAGCTTTCATCAGGATACATTGATGATGGACAACGTATGGATTACTATGAACCGTTGCCATCAGGCAGTTCGTTGTACCGGTCATCTGCAATTCCTGCTGCCTATGATGCAAGGGATGCAGGTGTTGTTACCTCCGTAAAAAATCAGAATCCATTTGGCACCTGCTGGGCATTTGCGGCGCTTGCTGCAGGTGAATCATCTTTGATCTCGCAGTATCCGGATACTTTTAACACATCCGTTGATCTCTCAGAGTTTCATATGGCATATTTTTTCTATCATTATGTGACGGATCCTCTGGACAATCTGACAAATGACTGCACAAGCATCACGACAAATATAAACTATCTGGAACTGGGCGGAAACAATTATATGTCCATGTTCGCACTTTCTTCCTGGCGCGGGGCTGCTGATGAGGAAAAAGCACCCTATATCAATGATAATAGTTTAAAACTGCAAAAGCCGGATGACAGCCTTGCATTTGACGATATTGCACATTTGCAGAATACGAGAATCGTCTCGATGAAAAACAGCGATGATGTGAAAAAACTTATTATGGAATATGGTGCTGTTGCCAGTGGAATGTATACCGGAAGCAGTTTAAGCAGCGCTTACTATAATTTTGAGACGGGTGCATATTGTCAGAATGTCAGTGAAAAGTCCGATCATGCCATTACGGTCATCGGCTGGGATGATGATTATCCGGCATCGAATTTTGTATCCACCTGTCAGCCTTCTTCAAATGGCGCATGGCTTGTAAAGAACAGTTGGGGTGAGGATCAGGAGGCTTATCTCTGGATTTCTTATGAAGATATGGCTTTGTCGAATATGGATGCATTTGCTTTTCTTTTAGAAACAGCAGATAATTATGATTTTAATTATCAGTATGACGGATGTTATGGAAATACATACATCATGGTACCGGATGGATATAGTCTGGCAAATGTATACACGGCGTCCGGTGCAGAATATGAGCGTCTGGATGCGGTGTCCATCGCTCTGGCGGATGATAATGTGCGGTATAGTGTGCAGATTTACAAAAATCCCGGCACATCGGATCCGAGAAGCGGTGATGCCATGTTTCCGGAGCCTTTGACCGGAACCACGGATTATGCGGGGTATTACACAATAAAACTGGATACGCCGGTGTATTTCACAAATGGAGATCAGTACGCTGTCGTTTTTACTCTTTCGGATCAGGATGCGGGAGATAATTCTGTAAATTGTTATGCGGACTGCTCCATGTCTGTCTCTGATATTGCATTTGACTGTTATATGGAAAAAAATCAGAGTTACTATTGTTCCCCGAATCAGGCGCTGGACTTTTACAGCCAGGTGAAAAACGCAGATGGGGAAGTATTACAAATGTGTCCCCGGATCAAGGCGTTTACAAACGGGGTATCAGAGGATGAGTACGCTCAGGGGGTAGAGTCAGCCAAAGTGTGGAATGGTGTGTGCAAGGCACCGGACGGAAACTGGTACTACTTCGTAAATAATAAAATAGATCAAAGCTACACCGGATTTGCCGAAAATGAAAACGGAACATGGTATGTGACAAATGGAAAAGTAACCTTTGCTGACTACACCGTAATCAAGGATAAAACCGGAGCGATTGGAAATGCAGGTGTCTGGTATTATGTAGTGAAGAGTAAAGTTCAGGAAAAGTATACCGGAGTAGCAAATTATAAGAATGAAAATGGCTGGTGGTATATCCGAAACGGAAAGGTAGATTTTACTTACACCGGAGTAGCAAAAAATGCCAATGGCTGGTGGCGCATTGTGAAAGGGAAGGTGGATTTTTCCTGTAACAGCGTGGAAAAAAACGCCAATGGCTGGTGGTATATCCGAAACGGAAAGGTAGATTTTACTTACACCGGAGTGGCAAAAAATGCCAATGGCTGGTGGCGCATCGTGAAAGGGAAGGTGGATTTTTCCTGTAACAGCGTGGAAAAAAATGCCAATGGCTGGTGGCGCATTCAAAACGGAAAGGTCAATTTTGGATTTAACGGAATTGCCCAAAATACGAATGGCTGGTGGTATATCCGAAATGGAAAAGTGAATTTTAACTACAATGGATATGTGACTTCCGGTCAAAAAAAATATCGTGTCATAAATGGAAAAGTGCAGCGTTGATTAAATAATGGCAGTCGCGACAAAAATGTCGTGGCTGTTTTTTTGAAATATTTTATCTATAAAGTGCTTTACAAATATACCCCATAGGGGTATTATATAGATGCGCTGTATGAATGCTTCAATAGTGTATAGATTAACGAAAAATGGAGAATGATGTATGGAAGAAAATAAAAACTGCTGCTGCTGCCGCACAAAGGAGCGCACGGAGAAAGAATACAGGGATCTGTTAAACCGCCTCAGCCGCATTGAAGGTCAGGTGCGTGGAGTGAAAGGCATGGTGGAGCGTGATGCTTACTGTGTGGATATTTTGACGCAGGTATCAGCGATCACTGCCGCATTAAACAGTTTTAATAAAGTACTTCTGGCAGAGCATATCCGCACCTGCGTGGCAGAAGATGTGCGTGCAGGGCATGAGGATAAGGTGGAAGAGCTGGTCACTACACTGCAAAAGCTGATGCGATAGACCGATAATGCGGAGGATATGGATAGAAATTAGTTACAGGTTGATGAATCAGGAAAGGATGAGATTATATGGAACAATATAATGTGACAGGTATGAGCTGTGCGGCCTGCAGCAGTCATGTGGAAAAGGCTGTTCGCGGGGTGCCCGGAGTGGATGAGGTTACGGTCAATCTGCTGACAAATTCCATGTCGGTGGAGGGCAGTGCAGCCTCATCAGATATTATTGCGGCTGTGGAACATGCCGGATATGGCGCCTCTCTGAAAGGCGGGGAGGATACGAAAGGTAGGATACAGTCGGCAGATGCATTGGAGGATAAAGAAACGCCGAAATTGCGTAAGCGTTTAATCGCTTCTCTTTGCTTTTTGATACCGCTCATGTATGTTTCCATGGGACATGTGATGTGGAACTGGCCTCTGCCGCAACGGTTTGCTGATAATTATATGGCAATCGGTCTGTTTCAGCTTCTGTTTACCACTATGGTCATGGTCATAAACCAGAAGTTTTTTGTAAATGGATTTTCCAGTCTGTTCCGAAAAGCGCCAAATATGGATACTCTGGTGGCGTTGGGGGCAGGAGCATCTTATGGATACAGCCTGTATGCTGTGTTTGCCATGGCGGATGCCTATGCCATGGGAAATGCAGAACATGCCATGCATTTCCTGCATGAATTTTATTTTGAGTCGGCAGCTATGATTCTGACATTGATCACGGTCGGAAAAATGCTGGAAGCCTTTTCAAAGGGTAAAACGACGGATGCCTTGAAAAGTCTTATGAACCTGGCACCCCAGACAGCGGTTTTGATCCGGGATGGACAGGAAGTGACGGTTCCCATTGAACAGGTGAAAAAGGGAGATCATTTTGCGGTACGTCCGGGAGAGAGCATTCCGGTGGATGGTATCATTCTCTCCGGCAGCAGTGCAGTAAATGAGGCGGCATTGACGGGAGAAAGCATTCCAGTGGACAAGGAAGAGGGGGACGGTGTTTCCGCTGCCACCATCAATCAGTCAGGATTTCTTGTCTGTGAGGCTACCAGAGTGGGTGAGGATACGACGCTCTCACAGATCATTCGTATGGTAAGCGATGCAGCTGCAACGAAAGCTCCGATTGCAAAGGTTGCGGACAGGGTTTCCGGTGTGTTTGTGCCTGCGGTGATCACCATTGCGGCAGTAACGATAGTGATCTGGCTGCTGACAGGGCAGACGACAGGATTTGCACTGGCACGTGGAATTTCCGTGCTGGTGATCAGTTGTCCGTGTGCATTGGGACTGGCAACGCCGGTTGCAATTATGGTCGGAAACGGTATGGGTGCAAGACATGGTATTTTGTTTAAAAATGCGGTTGCCCTTGAGAATGCAGGAAAAGTGGATGCCATCGCATTGGATAAGACGGGCACGATCACACAGGGACTGCCTCAGGTGACGGATGTGCTGCCTCGGACGGATGATCTTGAGCAGGAGCTGCTGCGGGTAGCGGTCTCTCTGGAACAAAAAAGCGAGCATCCTCTGGCAAAGGCGATTTTGGAATATGCGGCCGGGCATCAGATCGAGGCTGCTTCGGTGCAGGAATTTTCGGCGGTGGCGGGAAATGGTCTGGCAGGTCTGGTCGAGTGTGCGGCATCTGAAAAGACAGATAACGTACAGCAGGCTGCGGGCGGAAATGCGGAATTTATTTCCAAATATGCAGAAATTCCGGCAGAGGCAAAAGAAAAAGCGAAGAAGCTGGCAGAGCAGGGAAAGACACCGCTCTACTTTGCATCAGGATCCAGATTTTTGGGAATGATAGCTGTGGCAGATGTGGAAAAGGAAGACAGTGCACAGGCAATCCGGGAATTGAAGGATATGGGTATTCAGGTCATAATGCTCACCGGAGATAATGAGCAGACCGCTCACGCCATCGGAGACAGAGTGGGTGTAAGTGCGGTGGTAGCAGAAGTAAAACCGGATGGGAAAGAAGAAAAAGTGCGTATGCTCAGTGACAGGATGGAGCCTGTATTGGGACGAAAGGGACGGACCGCCATGGTGGGAGACGGTATTAACGATGCGCCGGCGCTGACCCGTGCGGATATCGGTATCGCCATAGGAGCAGGAACGGATGTTGCCATTGATGCGGCAGATGTTGTGCTCATGAAAAATGATCTGTGTGATGTTCCGGCAGCAATCCGGCTGAGCAGAGCAGTTTTGCGCAATATTCATGAAAATCTGTTTTGGGCGTTTATTTACAATGTGATCGGGATTCCTCTTGCGGCAGGAATCTGGTATCCGGTATTCGCTCTGACACTGAATCCCATGTTTGGTGCGGCAGCAATGAGCCTTTCCAGTTTCTGTGTGGTGACAAATGCGCTGCGGCTGAATTTGTTCCGGGTGAAAAGCTCCAGGAGGGATAAAAACCGATGTAAAGCAGACCGGAAGACTATGCAGCAAATGCTTGACGAAATCAGTTATAACGGTAAAATAGATATGAACCCAAATAAAACGGATATAAAAACCGATAGTCAAAAGGAGGATGTGAAAATGAAACAGACATTGAAGATCGAAGGCATGATGTGCGGACATTGTCAGGCGCATGTGACGAAGGCTCTGAATGCCATGGAGGGTGTTGAGGCTGTGGTAGATTATAAGGCAGGTACCGCAGTGGTAACAACGGACCGTCAGATTTCCCCGGAAGAATATAAGGCTGTGATCGAGGAAGCCGGATATACGTTTGTGGGTTTGGAGTAATCTGACAACTTAATAGTATATTAAAAATTTTATTTTTGTAAAACTCTTGAAACATCTTAAAAACTCCGTTACAATTACAATGTGCATGCATTGGATGACTTTATGACAGAACAGGTTATAAAGGAGTACTATGCTGAAAAAATTGTATATGTTCGGAGTTTTTTTGATATTACTGATGTCTTTTGCCGGCTGTAAGAAGGAGCAGCCTGTTGTCATTGAGCGGTTGCAAAGCAGCAGTGAAGAGCAGAATGTCAGCGCTGTGAGTGAGGAAGAGCAGATATTACAGGAAGATGACGAGATGGAGACTGATGCGCAGCAGGAAGAAAACACGATATTTGTGTATGTCTGCGGAGCGGTAGCGTCTCCCGATGTGTATGAGCTGCCTGCGGGAAGCCGTGTATTTCAGGCAATCGGACTGGCCGGCGGATTTACGGATGATGCGGCAAAAGAGTGTGTGAATCAGGCGGATATATTGCAGGATGCCCAGATGATCCGTATCTATACGGTACAGGAGTATGAGGAGCTGAAACAGTCCGGTGAGACGGACGTGCAGCAGAATATATCCGCATCAGAGAATCAGTCAGCGGCAGAAAATGAGGGAAAGGTCAATCTGAATACTGCGACATTGGAGGAATTGATGACACTGTCCGGCATTGGGGAGACAAAGGCGAAAGCGATCATTTCCTACCGGGAGGAACAGGGTAGTTTTCATTCCATCGAAGAAATTAAGAACGTGGATGGTATAAAGGATGGTGTATTTACCGCTATAAAAGATGATATAACGGTGCAGTGAGGAGAGATAGCATGGCAAAAAAAGTACTTGTTGTGGATGATGAAAAATTGATTGTAAAAGGAATTCGTTTCAGCCTGATTCAGGACGGCATGGAAGTGGATTGTGCTTATGACGGTGAAGAAGCTTTGAAAATGGCTTCTGAAAATAAATACGATATTATTTTGCTGGATGTAATGCTTCCGAAGATGGACGGTTTCCAGGTATGCCAGCAGATTCGGGATTTTTCGGATGTACCGATCGTTATGCTCACCGCCAAGGGGGATGATATGGATAAGATACTTGGTCTGGAATACGGTGCGGATGATTATGTTACAAAACCATTCAATATTTTGGAAGTAAAGGCAAGATTGAAAGCCATCATGCGCAGAAGTACAAAAAGTGAGCAGAAGCAGGAGAATCCGAACCTCATTGTCAGCGGTGATCTGAGGATGGATCGTGAGAGCAGAGGTCTTGAAATCAGTGGAAAAGAGATCAACCTGACTGCAAAAGAATTTGATTTGCTTGAGCTTCTCGTTACAAATCCGAATAAAGTTTACAGCAGAGAAAATCTGCTGAATCTGGTATGGGGATATGAATATCCAGGTGACGTGAGAACCGTGGATGTACATGTGCGCCGCCTGCGGGAAAAGATCGAGAAAAACCCAAGTGAGCCTCATTATGTTCATACAAAATGGGGTGTGGGTTACTATTATCGTGCAGAATAGAGGGCTGGACATTGCGGCATGTAAAAAAGTTTATCAAAAGTCTGAGATTCGTATCTTTTATTTTGATTTTAATTTTTGGCATCACTCCCAGCATCCTGCTGAGAGTGAGCCTTTTAAATTCATATGAAACACGGGCGGTTGAGAATCGCACGGTTGATGTGACCGGTCAGGCAAAGCTGATGGCAAGCCGGATCGTATCAAGCGGTTATCTGGCAAACCCGGAAGTGGAGCCTATCTCCACACAGCTCGTTCAGTTTTCTACCATATATGACGGGCGGATTATGCTGATCGATCATAATTTCAAGATTGTGAAGGACACATATGATCTGGATACAGGTAAGACGATCATTTCGCAGGAAGTGATTCAGGCATATCAGGGGGAGGATATTTCAAAATACGATTCAGTGAATCGCTATGTGGAGCTTGCGATTCCCCTGACAGATCCGGAGAATGGAACGGTTGCAGGCGTAATGCTTGTCAGTGTGTCTACGGACATTATTATGTCAAATCAGGAGTATCTGTATCAGAGTTCGCAGATGGTGCTTCTGATCATTTGCGTACTGATCGTTGCACTTGCCCTTGGCATATCCAATCAGATCACGATACCGCTGAAAAGACTTTCAAAATCCATTAAAAATGTAGTGAATGGGAATTTGGAGGAGGATGTGACAGAGCGGGGCTATACGGAAATCGTGGATATTTCTACCGCATGCAATAATATGCTGAGACGCGCCAGGATATTGGAGGAATCCAGACAGGAGTTTGTTTCTAACGTGTCACATGAATTAAAAACGCCTCTGACTTCCATGAAAGTATTATCGGACTCTCTTGTCGGACAGATAGATGCGCCGATAGAGATGTATCAGGAGTTTATGACTGATATTGCGGCTGAGATCGACAGGGAGAACAAGATCATCAACGATCTTTTGTCTCTGGTAAAGCTGGACAAGTCTGCTTCCGTATCTTTGAATATTGAATCGGTCAATATCAACGAGATGCTGGAATTGCTGATGAAGCGTCTGCGTCCCATTGCCAAAAAACAGAATGTGGAGCTGGTATTGGAGAGCTTTCGCCCGGTAATAGCGGAGATCGACGAGGTGAAATTCACACTGGCGATCTCTAACCTGATTGAAAATGCAATCAAGTACAACAGGTCGGAGGGTTGGGTGCACGTGAGCCTGAATGCGGATCATCAGTATTTCTTTATTAAAGTGGAAGATTCGGGTATCGGTATACCTGAAGATCAGTTGGAGTATATTTATACCAGATTTTATCGTGTGGATAAATCCCACTCAAGGGAAATTGGCGGAACCGGATTAGGACTGGCGATTACAAGAAACGCAGTATCCTTGCATAAAGGTACGATAAAGGTGCATAGTGTGGAGGGGGAAGGTACGACATTTATTGTCCGTATTCCGCTCAACTATATTGCATAGACAGGAGAAAGAGAAGATTTGACGAAAAAGAAATGTTGGATATTCCCGGCGGCCGTGCTTGCTCTGATGCTTTGTTTTGCAGGATGCAGCGATAAGCAGAACCCCCAGGAAGAAGAGAACGGATTGTCTGTATATTATGTGAATCCGGAGCAGACCAGTTTGGAAGAAAATAATTATGAGCTTTCACAGACCGGTGATGAACAGCAGGTGGAGGAGTTGCTGGAAGTCATGCGGGAAATACCGGATGCCATGAAGTTTCGGTCAGCCCTTCCTGGAAATCTGGAAGTGACAGAGACCCGTCTGGAGGACAAACAGTTGTTTCTGACATTCAGCGAAAGCTATTTGGAAATGAATTCCGTAGAGGAAATACTTTGCCGTGCGGCTATTGTCCGTACTCTGGTTCAGCTGGACGGTGTGGATGTAATATCCTTTTATATCGGAGAGGAGCCGTTGCGGGATGCGGATGGACAGTTGGTCGGCGTTATGAATGCAGACAGCTTTGTGGAGAATCCGGAAGAGGAGATCAATACCATTCAGGAAACGACGCTTACCCTGTATTTCGCGTCGCTGGATGGTCAAAGTCTGGTGTCGGAAACACAGGATCTCCATTACAGCAGCAATATATCCCTGGAAAAACTGGTGATGGAACGACTTTTGGCAGGCCCCACATCGGACTATGCCAGATCAGCGCTCCCGGCAGAAACCGGACTTGTGAGCGTATCCGTAATGGAAGGCGTTTGTTTCGTAAATCTGGATGAAGGATTTTTAAATAAAAATTTTGATGTGACTGAGGAGGTCATCATATACTCTATCGTAGATTCTTTACAGGAACTGCCCACGATCAACAAAGTGCAGATATCGGTAAACGGTGAGACAAATATTGTATACAGGGAAAAATTTTCTCTGAATACGGTATATGAGAGAAATCTGGATCTGCTTGTGACTTCGGAAGAAAGTCTGCAAAGCGCTCCACAGGCAGAAGGAGGAGAATAAAAATAAAATACAGGTGGTGTGGTGGCGCAGCTGTATCGCTTCTGGCAGGAATGCTGACGGGCAGACTGACGGGAACGATTATGCTGATCGCTATCACTGTTTTTGCTGCAGTCTGTCCCATATTTTTTGCAGAGAGAGGGATGAGACTGCATTTTTTTGTCAGAAAATATATGATATTCAGCCTGATTTTTTTGATGGGCGGACTGCGCTGTCTACAGGCTGACGCTGAATATGACAGAGCGTTATCTGTTCTGGAGAGCAGTGAGCATGTACAAATACAGGGGAAAATCTACAGCAGACAGGAGAGTGAGAAGGATGTATTGTATTATATGAAGGAGATTGAAATACAGGCTGCTGGAATAACCTGTCAGGCGGAGGGATATTATATTTACAGTGAAGAGAGAAATTTAAAGCCCGGAAGTTTGATTACTGCAGAGGGAAAACCAGAGACGTTTTCACCTGCCCGCAATGAAGGAAATTTTGATGGGGCAGCCTACTACAGATCACTGGGAATCTGCGGAAGGATGTATGATGCACAGATTTATATGACAGAGCAGCCCTCATTTCCTGTGAGAGCATGGCTTTCTGCAGTTCGGGAAAGGGTGAAGATGACGTATGAGGAGGTATTGGAAGAGCGGGATGCAGGCATTCTTGCGTCCATGTGTCTTGGTGACCGGTCTCTGCTGTCAGACGAAACAAAGGAGCTGTACCAGGTATCGGGAATTATACATATGCTGGCAATCAGCGGGATGCATATATCTGTTTTGGGAATGAGTGTATACCGGATTTTCAGAAAACGTTTTGGATTTTGTATGTCAGGAATTTTGGCGTATGTACCGGTGATTTTGTATGGAATTATGACCGGAGCAAGTGCCTCTGCGATGCGTGCGGTCATTATGTTCGGGATATATCTGCTGGCTCAGATTTTGGGCAGGACGTATGATCTGTTATCTGCGCTCGGGGCGGCAGGCATATTGCTGTTATTGGATCAGCCCATGCTTATGGAAAATCCGGGCTTTCAGCTTTCTTTTGCGGCAGTACTTGGGATTGGGATCGTGTATCCGATCATTTGTCAGTCACTTTGCAGTAAAGAAAAGACAGAAGGGCGCCTGGTTAAGCTGTTTGAGAATGTACTTTTCCTGGTGTCCATACAGGTCACATTGCTGCCTGTGACGCTGTTTTATTATTATGAGGCTTCCGTCTATGCGGTTCCTGTGAATTTACTGATTGTCCCGCTGGCAGGAATTTTAATGGGAATGGGACTGGCAGGAGGTTTGTTTGGTATGATATCCGGCAAAGCTGCAGGAATTATATTATATCCCTGCCATCTGCTGCTGGAGGGCTATGACAGAGTCTGTAATTTTACGTCTGGGCTGCCGGGGGCGGTGTGGACACCCGGAAAGCCGAAGGTCTGGATGATGATCGTCTATTACGGATTGCTGGTTATGCTTCTCATCTTTTTATATCGAAAGTCCGTCAGCGGATGGAAGAGAAGAGGGATAAAATATCTCTTTTTGGCCCTTTTGATGAGCTCCGGTCTCTTATTTAAAGCCAGATCTTCCTTTTTTGAAATTGATGTTCTGGATGTGGGACAGGGAGACGGTATATACATTCGGGCGGATAACGGAACCGACTTTTTTATTGATGGCGGAAGCAGTGATGTAAAAGATCTGGGAAAATACAGATTAAAGCCATTTTTGAAGGCAAAAGGTGTGTCAGATATTGAATACTGGTTTGTAAGCCATGGAGACGAGGATCATATTTCCGGTCTGCTCTGGCTGCTGGAAACAGGATTTCCGGTTGAACATCTGGTGCTTTCGGAGTCTATGCCGGAGGATGAGGCTCTGGAGAGTCTTTGCAAAGCGGCAGAACAGAATGGAACGGATGTGATTTATCTGAGGGATGGAGATTGTATGAAGACAGGTGCGCTTAAGTTTACATGCATTGATGTATACAGGGGTGATGACAGAAATGATGCTTCTTTGATTCTCCTGTTAGAATATGGAGATTTTGGGGCGTTGTTTGCGGGAGATATCTCGGAGGATGTGGAAAAAATGCTGGTGAATGAGAGAAGGATAGATGAAGTGGAAGTATATAAAGCAAATCATCACGGTTCCAGATACTCCAGCTCCCAGATATTTCTGGAGCAGATAAAACCCCTTCTTACGGTCATTTCCTGCGGTGAGAATAACAGGTATGGCCATCCCCACGAAGAGACGCTGCTGCGCCTGAAAAATGTGCGGAGCAGCATAGCGGTCACAGCAAAGAGCGGACAGATAAAGCTTCTGTGGAAAAAAGGAAGGCTTCATATGGAGAATTATGCGGATACTCTTGAAGAAGGTTCTTTTTCTGTGGTAAACTATCAGCATGAAAAAGATAGATGAATCCATTCAAACAGGACAATTTAAAAGAGTATATCTTCTTTATGGGGAAGAGACCTATCTGAAACGCCAGTATCGCGATAAACTGAAACGGGCAGTAACCACGCAGGGAGATACGATGAATGTTACCGTATTTGAAGGCAGAAACTGTAATCCGAAAGAGATGATCGATCTTGCACAGACGCTGCCTTTTTTTGCAGATTATCGGGTGATACTTGCACAGGACACCGGATTTTTTAAGAAGTCTGCAGATGAGCTTGCGGAATATGTGTCCGAAATTCCGGACACCAGCATTCTGATCTTTGTGGAGGACGAGGTGGATCGCCGGAACAAGCTGTTTAAGGCGGTGAATAAGTATGGCGTTGTCTCAGAGTTTAAGACGCAGACGGAAAAGGTTCTCATTCAATGGATATTACAGCGCTTGAAAAGAGAAGGTAAGCGCATTACCGAACGTGTCATGTATCTGTTTCTTGCCAGGACCGGAACAGATATGGAGAATATTGATAAAGAACTGGAAAAGCTGCTGATGTATACATATGGACAGGAAATTATTGAAGCAGAAGACGTGGAGGCGATCTGTACCACTCAGACTACAAGTAAGATTTTTGACATGGTAGATGCCATTGCAAAAGGAGAGCAGCAGAAAGCGCTTGCGTTATATTATGATCTGCTTGCCCTGAAAGAGCCGCCCATGCGTATTCTGTTTCTGATCGACCGTCAGTTTCAGATTTTGCTTCAGGTAAAAGATCTGATGGGACAGGGATTTGATGCGAAATCCATATCTGCGAAGATCGGCGTGCCGGAATTTGCGGTGCGTAAAAATATGGGGCAGGCAAGGGCGTTTTCTATGGAACGGATACAGGAGGCATTAAAAGAGGGAGTACAGCTGGAGCAGGATGTAAAGACGGGAAAAATGGATGACCGCATCAGCGTGGAGCTGATGATCGTGAAATATTCTGCGGCAGAGTAATTGCTCAGAACCCATAAAATAAAAAGAGGATCACTGACATGACGGTATCAGTGATCCTTATTTTCATCTATAAAGCATTCTTACGCGATGCTGTTTACTAATCCAGCCAGACGAGCAACTTTTCTGGAAGCATTGTTTTTATGGTAAACGCCTTTTGTCTGAGCCTTATCGATCTCAGAAGTAGCTACCAGCAATGCAGCCTTTGCTGCCTCAACATCCTTCGCTGCTACAGCCGCTTCAACTTTCTTGATGCAAGTTTTCACTTTAGAGCGAATCGCTTTGTTTCTGGCTGTCTTGGTTTCTGTAACCAGGATTCTTTTCTTCGCTGATTTGATATTAGCCAATCCGTACACCTCCCATACTGAGAATTGTTATAGTTGATTGATCTGTTTCATTAAAGCCGGACACGGACGTTCTAATGTAAACATACTCGTATATTTTAGTGCAAATGGGGCAATCTGTCAATA
>CAYRZL010000053.1:0-13091 GCA_964428795.1 uncultured Lachnospiraceae bacterium
TTTCTTAAGAATTTTTCCGATTCAATGCAATATAGACTTGTAAAAAATATAGATTTATGCCAAAATGGGGAACGTGAGGTGAAAATTTTGGATTTTAAAACATACTTAAAAGAACATTATATATTAACAGATGGTGCTATGGGGACATACTATGGGCAGCTTTACCCTGATGGCTGCCGCATGTCGGAACTGGCAAATACGGTATATCCGGAACAGATCATACAGATTCACAATGCCTATCTGAAAGCGGGGGCAAATCTTTTGCGGACCAACAGTTTTGCGAGCAATTCCCGGACTTTGTTTGGAGCATCCCTTGGGGAGTTATCAAACAGAGAAGCGGCATTAGATGATATTTACAGGAACGTAAAGGCATCCTGCCAGAACGCTCAGATGGCTGTGCGCACCTATTTATCCGAAAGGGAAGGCGAAGGGGAAAATATCGCAGGTCAACAGCAGATATGGATTGCGGGAGATATCGGTCCGGTTCCGGAAAATGGCAATGCAAAGGATTCGGATATCCTTGCCCAGTACAGAGTGATGGCTGATGCCATGATAGATTCCGGGATGCAGATTATTTTGTTTGAAACATTTGCAGACTATGCATATATTTTTCCTACTATCGAGTACATAAAAAAGCGTGATCAAAACATGGTGATCATGGTCAGCTTCTGCCTGAATAAGTTTGGATACACAAAAATGGGACTCAGCGCTCAGAGAATATTGGAGCAGGCGGCTGACAGCGGACAGATCGACAGCGTTGGTTTTAATTGCGGTATTGGTTCCGCACATCTTTCGAGTATTATAAAAAAGCTGGATCTGGGAGATATGATCGTGTCGGCAGTACCAAATTCAGGTTATCCGGGAGCACTCCTGGACCGTTATGCATATCAGCAGAATACAGATTATTTTTGCGAACATATGAAAACGATCGTTTCGTGCGGTGTCAATATCGTTGGCGGATGCTGCGGAACATCACCGGCTTATATTCAGGCGATGGAGGACATGCTGCATAAGATGGAGTGTGAAGCAGAAAGGGACATTTGGAGCAGACGTATTCATTCGGCGGCTTTAAAAGACGGACAGCCTTTGTGCAGGACAAAAAATGATCTGTTGAATAAATTGAACAGTGGACAAAAGGTCATTGCGGTAGAATTGGATCCGCCTCATGACGGAAAAGACAAGAAGATCATTGAGGCGGCAGCTATGCTGAAAGCGGCCGGAGCAGATTTGATCACGTTGTCGGATTCACCCATGGGAAAGACAAGAGCGGACTCCATTCTCACTGGAATGAAGATTCAAAATCAGGTGGAAATTCCGGTCATGCCTCATATTTGCTGTCGTGACCGAAACGGGATCGCCATGTCTGCCGGTTTTATAGGCGCCCATATGAACGGTATCCGAAATATGCTGATCGTAACAGGAGATCCTGTAACGGAGAATGAGAGAAATGTTGTGAGCAGTGTTTATGATTTTAACTCTATTCGTCTGATGAATTTTCTTCAGCAGTTAAATCAGGAGCATTTCATAGATGATCCGATCATTTATGGCGGTGCGCTCAATTATGGACGTCCGAATATAGACAAAGAGATCGAGCGGATGCAGAAAAAATGTGAAGCCGGGGCAGACTATTTTTTGACCCAGCCCATATATTCTGATGAGGATATAGAACGTATCCGCTACATCAAGGAGAAAATAGATACAAAGATTCTCTGCGGAATCATGCCTCTCATAAGTTATCGGAATGCCATGTTTATGAAACATGAAATTTATGGTATAAATGTACCGGATGAGGTGGTAGCCCGATATCGGCAGGATATGAGCCGGGAAGAAGGCGAGCAGACCGGTATTGCCATTGCATTAGAGCTGATTGAAAAGATGCGGAATGTGGCAGACGGTTATTATTTTATGGTGCCTTTTAACCGGGCATCCATGATATGTAAGATCATGTCAGAAATGAAAGATTGATGATGTGATGAAAGGAAATGTTTATGAGTTTTAATCTAAAGGAATTGTTAAAACAGGGTCCTGTCCTTTTGGATGGTGCTACAGGCACAAATCTTTTGGCAGCAGGAATGCCTTCCGGTGTATGCTCAGAGCTTTGGATCTGTGAACATCAGGAGACGTTGCTGGACTTGCAGCGCAGATATAGAGCTGCGGGAAGCCAGATTGTGTATGCGCCTACATTTACGGGCAATCCGATAAAGCTTGCAGAGTATGGTGCTGCAAATCGTCTGGTTGAGATAAACCGCCTCATGGTTTCTTTGTCTCAAAAGGCAGTTTTGGATGATAAGGACGGAAACTGTTATGTGGCGGGCGATCTGACCATGACAGGACGGTCTTTAAAGCCCGGCGGAACAATGGAATTTGATACACTTGTGGATTGCTATAAAGAGCAGATATCTGCTATCGCAGAGGCAGGTGTAGACCTGTTTGTAATAGAGACGATGATGAGCCTGGCAGAAATGAGAGCTGCTGTGATTGCGGTGAAGGAAACCACGGATTTGCCTGTATTTGTGACAATGACATTTGAGCAAAACGGGCGCACTCTTTACGGTACGGATCCCGTGACCGCTCTTGTGACTTTGCAGGCGTTGGGTGTGGATGCGTTTGGGCTGAACTGTTCCTGCGGACCGGATAAAATGGTGGACTGGGTCAGTGAGATGGCAAAATATGCCAGAATCCCGCTGATCGCGAAGCCGAATGCAGGGCTTCCAAAGCTGGTTGACGGCAACGCAGTGTTTGACATGGACAAGGAAGCGTTTGCGGATGCAATGCTCGCACTGATCGACGCCGGAGCATCTATTGTAGGCGGCTGCTGCGGAACCACACCGGACTATATTGCTCATTTAAAAGAAGCTGTCCGTGAAAAATATGCGGTGCCAGGGCGTTGGAGCAGCATGTACGAGCAGATTTACAGAGAACCGGAGGATGCTTACAGAAGAGTACTTACCAGTGAGCGCTGCTTCGAGACATTTGTACTTGACGGGACATTCTCGGTGGTTGGTGAGCGTATCAATCCTACCGGCAAGAAAAAGCTGCAGGCTGCTCTTAAGAATAACCAGATGGAGCTTGTGTGCGAAATAGCGGAAAGTCAGGTGGAGATGGGCGCAAAAATACTGGATATCAATGTCGGAATGCCGGGCATTGATGAAAAAGCAATGATGCTCGAGGTGGTAGGACAGGTAACGGAGACAGTGTCTGCGCCATTATGTATCGATTCATCCAGTCCGGAAGTCGTGGAGGCCGCCCTGCGCGTCTATCCGGGACGTGCTCTTGTCAATTCCGTGTCCTGTGAAAAAGCAAAGATAGAGAAATTATTACCGGCAGTGAAAAAGTATGGAGCTATGTTTATTTTGCTTCCGATGACGGATGATGGGATTCCGTCAACCCTCAGGGAACGTCTTGCCAATATTGCGTATGTGCTTGAAAAGGCATATGAGCTTGGGTTTTCAAAAGAAGATATCGTTGTGGATGGGCTGGTAGGTTCTGTGGGTGCGATAAAACAGGCGGCGCTGGATACGTTAAATACGATTGACTGGTGCAGAAAAGAGGGATTGATGACGATATGCGGTCTGTCAAATATTTCTTTCGGACTGCCGGACCGGATCTATGTGAACAGTATTTTTCTGGCGCTGGCGATCAGCAAAGGTCTGACTATGGCAATCGCTAATCCGTCCCAGGAGCTTCTGATGCGCAGCGGAAGTGCGGCAGACCTTTTGATGGCAAAGGAAGGCGCTGATTTAAAATACATTGAACGGACGACAACCTTTGCGGCAGGGGATGAGATTCAGAACAGTGTAAAGAAAACCGTTCCTGCAAAAGGAGCAACGGATACCGATGCAGATGCAGGCAAAGAGAAAGAAGCGGACGCTGGGCTTTCCGATATACTGAGAACCATAAAGAATGATGTGTTGAAGGGAAAAACAAAAAGCGTTGTATCCCATGTGTCCGGCGCCATGGCGGAGGGCGTGAATCCGTCAGATATTTTGAATCAGGCGTTGATTCCGGCGATCAACCTTGTGGGTGAGTATTTTTC
Source organism: uncultured Lachnospiraceae bacterium (assembly GCA_964428795.1). Classification (GTDB taxonomy): domain Bacteria; phylum Bacillota; class Clostridia; order Lachnospirales; family Lachnospiraceae; genus CAYRZL01. The sequence goes on from CAYRZL010000053.1 coordinate 4,037, forward strand.
CCAGCAGAAGTATTTCCTGCCGCAGCTTATGATGTCGGCAAATACGATGCGCAAAGCGGTGGATTTCCTGGAGCCGGAGCTTTTGAAAAATCAGGAGGGTACACAGGGATCGGTCGTTGTCATAGCCACCGTGAAGGGCGATGTGCACGATATCGGAAAAAATCTGGTTGCCATGATGATGAGAAATTATGGATTTAAGGTTATTGATCTTGGAATAGATGTAGACAAGGAAACGATTATCCATACGGCGGTGGAGCACAAAGCCAAAATTATTGCCCTGTCTGCCCTGATGACCACGACCATGCAGTACATGAAAGAGGTTATAGTGTTTGCAAAAGAAAATCATGTGGATGCAAAGATCATTATTGGCGGTGCCGCAACCACAGAGGAATTTGCAGAACAGATCGGTGCGGATGGGTATTCCGAGGATGCTGTAGGCGCAGTACGACTTGTGAAAGAGCTGCTACATCTGCCAATTAAATTGTAAACAGGAGATTACAGATGAATATAATTCCACAGATAAAAGATTTTTTCGATAAAGAATTTTCTGTTCCGGCACCGGAATGGTTTGAAATTATGAGTGATATTCAGGAGGAAACGCTTTTGGTCTTTAAGGAGCGCTGGCGCAGAATATCCGGAAATTTTGAACAGAAAAAGATACCGCTTCATGTGAGACATGTGTCAGATCACAAAAAAGAGTGGTATTGGCTCAGCATTACGTTGGATGGCGTCTATATTTATGCAGTAGAAGATATTGGTGTCCACTGGGCACTTACTACCTTATATTTGCTTGGAGTGGAAGGAAAAGGCATACTGCCATGCTGTGAAATCAAGGATGAACCGGTTATGAGCCATCGGGGATTTATGCTGGATGTGTCAAGACATATGTTCACGGTGGAAGAAATCAAACGATTTGTAGAGCAGTGCTCCCTGCTGAAGCTGAACCGTTTTCACTGGCACCTCAGTGACGATCAGGGATATCGCATTGAGAGTAAGATATTTCCTGAATTGAACCGTATCGGTTCTTATAGGGAACCCGATCGGTATGGCGGTTATTATACCCATGACGAAATAATGGATATCGTATCCTTTGCCTCGGATCGGGGTGTGGAAGTGATACCGGAGATCGACCTGCCCGGACACACGACTGCTATGATTGCAGCGTATCCGGAATTGAGCTGTTCAGGAGAGCCTGCGAAGGTTGGAATCGCTTCCGGGGTATATGAGCGTGTGCTTTGTGTGGGAAATGAACAGGTTCTTCCATGGGTGTGCAAGCTGTTGGATGAAGTGACGGATCTGTTTCCGTACGAGTATTTTCATATTGGCGGAGACGAGGTTCCGAAAAACGAGTGGAAGAAATGTCCTCTCTGCAATCTGAAAAAGCAGAAATCAGGAGCTGCGAATGAGGAGGAGCTGCAGACTGCTTTTACAAATCAGCTTGCGGCATATTTACGAAAAAAAGGAAAAACAGTCATTTGCTGGAATGATGCTTTAAAGGCAGGTGGACTGGATGAAAATACCGTGGTACAATATTGGGATGAAGAAGATGGAGAATATTGTTCTGCGGAGGTTGCGAAGGGCAGAAGATTTATATTATCTTATACTACCAGCTTTTATCTGAATTTTATGCATGCCCTGATACCCTTGGAGGCAGTGTGGCGTTATGACGGGAAGCTGCGCAGCGGATGCCGGGTTCCGGCGGAGCAGATGATGGGCTTTGAGGCGCCGCTCTGGGCAGAGCAGATCGAGGATTTTGATACGCTGTGTCACTATGCTTTCCCGAGATTATGTGCGGTTGCAGAGCGGGCATGGGTCGGTGTGCCGCAGAGGAACAGCGAAAATGGCGTGAAGGAGCAGGCCGCATGGCACATGGATTTTGCTGAGTTTTTAAACCGTACAGATAAATGGACTGCATTTTTATCAGAGCAGGGAATTCCGCATACCACGATGCAGAAGGCTACCATTTCGGGAGAAGCCGCACTGGATGACATTGCTGATTACTGGATGCATATTTATATGGATGAGGGAAGGATGACCCAGGGTTATCATGATATTGAAAAAATACGCGGTGCCATCCGCAGTATGATGAAAGACTGGTATGACCGCGGACAGATAGAAGAGGCGGTTGCCAGATTTGATGCGCTTATGCAGGAGAAAATAAAAGAGGGTGAATAGAATGACGAAACAGGAATTTCAGGAATTGTGCAGCAAAAGGATAGTGATATTGGATGGTGCTACCGGTTCGAATCTGCAAAAGAGGGGAATGCCCACGGGCGTATGCCCGGAGCTTTGGATCAGTGAGCATCCGGAGGTGCTTCAGGGATTACAGCGGGAATATATTGAAGCGGGTAGTGATATTGTGTATGCGCCCACTTTTTCGGGAAACCGCATCAAAATGGCAGAATATGGTCTTGCAGACCGGTTGGAGGAGATCAACGCAAAGCTGGTACGAATCGCAAAAGAAGGTGCAGCGGGAAAAGCGCTGGTTGCGGGGGATATTACCATGACAGGTGCGCAGCTTGAGCCTTTGGGAGACCTTTCTTTTGCGGAGCTGATCGAAGTTTACAAAGAACAGTTACATATTCTGGCGGAGGCCGGCGTGGACCTCATTGTGGTGGAGACGATGATGAGCCTTCAGGAGACAAGAGCGGCGGTCATCGCAGCAAAAGAAGTGTGCCCGGATCTTCCGGTTATGGCTACCTTAAGCTTTACAGAATCCGGGAAAACCCTGTATGGAGCCAGTGCGGATGCGGCTGTGACAGTGCTGCAGAGCATGGGCGTGGATGCGGTTGGTATGAACTGTTCCGCAGGACCGGATAAAATGGTAAAGGTTCTGGATATGATGACTCCATATGCAAAAATCCCGTTGATCACGAAACCAAATGCCGGTTTGCCAAAGCTGGCTGAGGATGGTGTGACGACTACTTACGATATGAACGAGGATGATTTCGGTGTACATATGAAAGCGCTGGCAGAGCATGGAGCCGGAATCCTGGGTGGCTGCTGCGGAACCACACCTGCATTTATCGCAAATGTGAAAGGCGTTGCGGATACGTTCATGACAGAAAATGGAGTATCCGGAAAAGAAATATCGCCAAATACCGCACAGGATCAGATATTGCTCGCTACGGAGCGTCAGGTTTTTGCGTTTACAGAGGGACAAAAGCTGGAGCTTTCAGACGGAATTGATTTTAATAAAGGGGAAGATGTGAGAGACGAGTTTGCAGACGATGAGTACGATACTGCTGTTGACCTCGCATTCGATCTGTTTGATGATGAAGCGGACGCTATTCTGATACGTGCGGACGTAGAAGGCATTGACGAGACACGGGCATTGATCGGTACTGCAAATGCAGTGACACAGATGGTGCAGCTTCCGGTAATCTTTGCAGTTTCCAATGCATCTGCCGCTAAGGAGGTTTTAAGAAGCTTTTCCGGTTTGGCAGGCATTATGTGTCTGGCAGAGGCGGAAGATGAAAAAAATGCAGTATTAAATACAGCAAAATGGTATGGTGCTGTAATGGTAACTATTGACAAAGAAATCAGAAGTTGTTAAAATTACTCCTAGCGTTAAAATGAGCTTAGGAGAGTAGGTTTCTTATGAAGAGAACATTATCAATCGTGGTAGAAAACACATCAGGTGTCATGAGCCGTGTTTCCGGTCTGTTCAGCAGACGGGGATACAACATCGACAGTTTGACGGCGGGCGTAACCGCTGATCCCAGATTTACCCGTATGACCATTGTGGCTACCGGGGATGAGACTGATCTGGAGCAGATTGAAAAGCAGGTTGCCAAGCTGGAAGATGTGATTGATATTAAGAAACTGTCAGACGAAGAATCTGTTCTGAGAGAACTGATTTTAGTTAAGATCCGTGCAAAAGACACTGACCGTCAGGCGATCCTTTCCGTTGCCGAGATTTTCCGTGCAAAGATTGTGGATGTGGGTACAGATTCCATGGTGATCGAGCTTACCGGAAATCAGAGCAAGCTGGAGGCGTTCCTGCAGCTGGTGGAAGGGTACGAAATTCTGGAGCTGGCACGTACAGGAATCATCGGCTTGTCCAGAGGCTCACAAGATGTTAAATTTTTTGACTAATATAAATTAGGAGGATAAAAAAATGGCAAACATTTACTATCAGGAAGATTGTAACCTTTCCCTCTTGGAAGGAAAAACCATCGCTGTCATCGGTTACGGCAGCCAGGGACATGCCCATGCATTGAATGCAAAGGAGTCCGGATGCAACGTTATCATTGGTCTGTATGAAGGAAGTAAATCCTGGAACAGAGCAGTAGAGCAGGGATTTGAAGTATATACAGCAGCAGAGGCTGCAAAAAAAGCAGATATCATCATGATCCTCATCAACGATGAGCTGCAGGCAAAGATGTACAAACAGGACATCGAGCCAAACCTTGAGGCAGGCAATATGCTGATGTTCGCTCATGGTTTCAACATTCATTTCGGACAGATTGTTCCTCCGGCAGATGTTGATGTAACTATGGTAGCTCCAAAAGGACCTGGACATACCGTAAGAAGCGAGTATCAGGCAGGAAAAGGTGTTCCTTGTCTGGTTGCAGTAGAGCAGGATGCTACAGGAAAAGCCCTGGATATGGCGCTGGCTTACGCACTGGCAATTGGCGGCGCAAGAGCAGGTGTTCTTGAAACTACTTTCCGTACCGAGACAGAGACAGACCTGTTTGGTGAGCAGGCAGTTCTTTGCGGAGGTGTATGCGCTCTTATGCAGGCAGGTTTTGAGACTCTGGTTGAGGCCGGATACGATCCGAGAAATGCATACTTCGAGTGTGTACATGAGATGAAACTGATCGTAGATCTGATCTATCAGTCCGGTTTTGCAGGAATGAGATACTCTATCTCCAACACTGCTGAGTACGGTGATTACATCACAGGGCCAAAGATCATCACAGAGGATACAAAGAAAGCAATGAAGAAGATCCTTTCCGATATCCAGGATGGTTCTTTTGCAAAAGAGTTCCTGCTTGACATGTCTCCGGCAGGCGGACAGGCTCACTTCCGTGCTATGAGAAAACTGGCAGCAGAGCATCCGGCAGAGGTAGTTGGCGAAGAGATTCGTAAACTGTATAGCTGGAACGGTGAGGACAAACTCATCAACAACTAATCATTGTGACTTCAGAGCATCGCATTTGCGGTGCTCTTTTTTTAAAAAAACTTACGAATTTGTGAAGATTCCTTTGTAATTCTTGTATTTTTATTCATATTCTTTTATGATGAAATACAGATGTGAGCGCAGCTCAAAAATACAAAAAATCGGGGTTAAAAGAGGTATGAAAGAAAAAATCTTGATTGTTGATGATGAAATAGAAATTGCAGATCTGGTGGAGGTATATCTGCAAAACGAAGGTTATGAGGTCTGTAAATTTTATAAAGGGGCGGATGCGCTCAGATGTGTGAAGGAGACCGAGCTGAGCCTGGCAATTCTGGATGTGATGCTGCCGGACATCAGCGGTTTTCAGATATGTCGTAAAATAAGAGAGCAGTTTTATTTTCCGATCATCATGCTCACCGCAAAGATGGAGGATATGGATAAGATCAACGGACTCACTATGGGAGCGGATGATTATATTACGAAACCTTTTAATCCAATGGAGCTGATCGCAAGAGTAAAGACACAGCTTCGCAGATATCGCAGATACAATCCGGTGGCAGCGTCCGCAGACCAGTTTGGTGATCAGAATTTGCAGGAGCATGATATTCGTGCATTACATATTTCAAAAGATACCCATAAATGTATTTTAAATGGTGAGGAGGTGTCTCTGACGCCCATCGAGTTTGATATTCTCTGGTATTTGTGTGACCACAAAGGACAGGTGGTTTCCTCGGAAAAGCTGTACGAGGAAGTATGGGGTGAAAAATATCTGGACAGTAATAATACTGTGATGGCGCACATTGCAAGATTGCGGGAAAAACTGCATGAACTGCCCCGCAAGCCGAAATTTGTGAAAACTGTGTGGGGAGTGGGTTATAAAGTTGAATAGCAAGATTTTGACAAGATATCTGATTGCATTATTTGTATATATAGGTGTTTTTATCGGTTTGCTCGTACTTGGCTGGTATATCAGCTCCAACCGGATCTGGTATGCAACGGACCTTTTCTATCCGATTGTTCATGCGATAAATGAACATGTGGTATTTGTGATCTTCGTAGGATGGCTGGGCGGCTGGATGATCATTACGATGATCTTTCTGCAAAACAACATGCGGTATCTGAATCAGGTGGTAGATGCAGCGGAGCTGCTGGCAAATCCGGATATCACTCCCATTGAGTTATCACCGATCCTGCGTCCTGTGCAGGATGAACTGAATCTGGTGCGGGAGCATGCAATGCGGACCACCTATCTGGCGAGAGAGGCAGAGCAGCGGAAAAATGATCTGATCGTATATCTTGCCCACGATCTTAAGACTCCGCTGACCAGCGTCATCGGTTATCTGACCTTACTTCAGGATGAACCTCAGATATCGGTGGAGATGCGAAGTAAATATACAGGTATTGCATTAAATAAAGCAGAGCGTCTGGAGACGTTGATCAATGAATTTTTCGATATAACCAGATTTAACCTGACAGCGATCACACTTGAGACGGAGACGATTAACCTGAGCAGGATGGTTGAGCAGATTTCAAATGAATTTCTTCCCATTCTGTCAGAAAAACAGTTGTATTGGGAGAATGATATTGCGGAGAATCTGGAGATTGCCTGTGATCCTGATAAGATGGAGCGTGTGTTGGACAATCTGATTCGCAATGCCATCAACTACAGCTACAGCAATTCGCCTATCTGTATTTCATTATTTTCAAAGGACAGCGGTGTGATGATCCGTGTTGTCAATCATGGAAAAACGATTCCCAGGGAAAAACTGGGTCGTATCTTTGAACAGTTCTTCCGGCTGGATTCTGCAAGATCTTCTGCCAGCGGAGGCGCAGGTCTGGGACTTGCCATTGCAAAAGAGATCGTGGAGCTGCACGGGGGAACGATCACTGCTGAGAGTGAGCATGAGGAGATTTGTTTTTCTGTATGGATTCCATATGGAAATGTGTAAGAAAATCGTAAGATTTTTATAAGAGAATACGAAAACAATAAAGATTCTGCTTTGGTATCATAACCATAAGCAGAATTTTTATTATAACGATTGGAGGAATGGGGGATATGATGACAGCTCAGGTAAAACGCAGGAAAAGAAGATATCGGAGAAATCACATCGGGGGAAAAGTTGCATTTGTACTTATTTGTGTCATATTAGTATTTATTGCATTCAATTTTTTCAGGGATGTAAATGTGAGTTTTGCAAAAAACAGAATGATCACGGGAGTGGGAACCCCGGTTCACAGTGCGCTGACAGATAAAGAAATGAAGGAAGCATTTCCACTGCTGCTTCAGACGGACAGTCGCTGGGCAGATGTACCATATGGAGATGATACGATAGAATTTTCCGGATGCGCACCTACCTGTATGTCTATGGTTATCGTTGCTTTGACAAGAGATGCGGATGCGACGCCGGACAAGCTGGCAGAATATGCTATGAATAATGGTTATTATGAGCAGGGCTGCGGGACCTCATGGACATTTATGACAGAGGGCGGAAGCAGTTATGGAATATACGGACAGGAGCTTTCGCTGAGTCAGACACAGATTTTTGATGAGTTGGAGCAGGGACATCCGATTATTTGCAGTGTTCGCCCCGGAGATTTCACTACTACAGGACATTTTATCGTGCTGGTAGGAACAGAAGACGGAAAAATTCAGGTAAATGACCCGAATAGTAAAAAGAACAGCAAAAAGCTGTGGGATTATGATGAACTGGAACCTCAGATAAAAAATCTATGGGTATTTACCTGAAAATCTTATTTCATACGATAAAAGTGTAGTTGTCAGGGGGTAATGAACACTGACAACTACACTTATTTTGACGGGTGGTACAGTTTTTAATTTTTACCGTTGCAGCTCTGAGCGTTTCTGGCATCAAAAGCAGGATTGAAGGCATAGAAGTTTTTGGAATCAAGGTGATCCTGAACGATTCTTAAAGCCTCACCGAATCTCTGGAAATGCACGACTTCACGCTGTCTCAGATAGCGGATCGGAGCTACGATATCCGGATCTTTGATGAGACGGAGAATATTTTCATAGGTGGAGCGGGCTTTCTGCTCCGCAGCCATATCCTCCGTCAGATCGGTGACCGGATCGCCCTTTGACTGAAATTCACATGCATTAAATGGGATTCCGCCTGCTGCCTGAGGCCACAGTCCCAGCGTGTGATCTACATAGTATTTGTCGAAACCGGAAGCCTTGATCTCTTCCGGTGACAGATCCTGTGTGAGCTGACGTACGATGGTAGATACCATTTCCATATGTGCCAGCTCTTCGGTTCCAATGTCCGTGAGAATAGCCTGAACCTCGGTGTAAGGCATTGCATAGCGCTGGGAGATATAGCGCATGGATGCGCTGAGTTCTCCGTCCGGGCCGCCAAACTGGCTCATGATCACCTGGGCGATCTGACCGTTTGATTCTTTGATATTTACCGGAAACTGTAATCTTTTTTCATAATTCCACATAGACTAACAATACCCCCTTTCCCATGGGAACGGACTTTGTGCCCACTTCCAGGCGCCGCAGTCCAAATGCTCTGCACAGTCAATGGTCAAAGGACCATATTTCTCGGCATAGATTTTTAATGCCTCTTTCCGTTTTTTCACCATCTGGTGAAAATATTTCAAAGCATCCATGTCTTCCGGATGAGTATCCAGATAAAGGATAATATCATTTACAGCAAAACTAACATCATTGATAAAACAGAACAGTTGCTTGCGGTCGGTCGGTATGGACTGCTCTGTCTGACAACTGCCTGTTCTCTGCATGGATTGGTTCATGGAATAGTTACCCGTTCTCTGAGATGACTGATTCATGGAATAGTTACCCGTTCTCTGAGATGACTGATTCATGGAATAGTTACCCGTTCTCTGAGATGACCGATTCATGGAATAGTTATCCGGTCTTTGGGATGACTGATTCATGGAACAGCTTCC
>CAYRZL010000053.1:13191-19639 GCA_964428795.1 uncultured Lachnospiraceae bacterium
GATTCATGGAATAGTTATCCGGTCTTTGGGATGACTGATTCATGGAACAGCTTCCGGTTCTTGTCATTCCGGATTGAGAGGAAGCACAGTTGGATCGGTTCTGCATCTGGTTATAATTATTCATATTCATGCTCATCTGCAATTTCCCCCTTTCCAGCCGGTAAATGGCATATCTAATTCAGGGAAAATGGTACCCTGACAAAGTGCAGTGGATGGATCATAGGTTTCTTCAAATTTCTGCCATGGTACATATGCCATAGCCAGCGGCATTCCGGCAAGAGAATCGCGGCGCATACTCATGGAAGAACGCCCGCACTGGCAGTCAGTTTTATTCATATTCAAAGAAGTTCTCCTTTAAGGATTCTTTGATACTAATTTATGGCATAGGATGTAGATTGGTGATTGAATTTTATTGAAAACTGAGGTATATTTCATGTATTTTATAGTAAAGTAACGCAAGTTGTGTGCTAAAAGAAGGAGAATGTTATGGTTGACAGTAAAAAGGTAAAGGAAATCATGTATTCGTTGGAAGCGGATTTGTGCGGCATTGCAAGTCTGGATCGATTTGATGATGTGCCAAAGGGATATCATCCGCTGGATGTTTTACCTACATGCAAGTCTGTGATTTCGTTTGCATGCAGATTTCCGGTGGGAACTTTGCGCTGTGAAACACCTGTGCCCTATACGAGAGCGAGAAATTCGATTACTGCAAAAATAGATGGGATTACTCTGGATTTTTGTATTGAGATGGAAAAGTATCAGACGGTTTGCATTCCGATACCGGCGACAGAATGCGAGAAGGATGCAAATACCGGAAGATCACGTTCTATCGTTTCCCAAAAACATGCTGCGTGTGCGGCAGGACTGGGCACGATTGGCAGGCATTCTTTGTTGATCACACCAGAGTTTGGCAGTATGATCTGGCTGGGCTGTGTGTTATGTGAGACAGAGTTAGAACCGGACGAACTGAAAGAGCCAATTTGTAATCAATGCGGGCTGTGCGTCAGATCCTGTCCGGTAAATGCATTGGAGGGGGCAGAGGTAAATCAACAAGTCTGCTGGAATCATGCTTTTGGGAATGATGAGGAAAAAGGCATATGGAGAATTGCCTGTCATAAATGCCGGGACGTATGTCCATTTAATCGTGGGAGTGAGAATTACAATATTCAATGATCTGTATTTCTTTTAAAACATAATAATTGAATATTGTATACAAGCATATTATATGCTATTCTAAAATTACGTTAAATAATTAACAATATATTTTTGCGGAGGGTTTTTTTATGAGAGGATTACACACACAAGTATCTGAATTAAGGAAAAATGTTTTTGTAGAGATTGCTCGGATCGCGTATGAGTCTGACAATATCAGAGACGACATCGAGGCTCTCCCATATAAGCTGTCACCTGGTGAAGTTCCAAAATTCCGGGAGAGCATCTACAGGGAGAGAGCGATCAGCTCGGAACGTGCCCGTCTGGCAATGGGGCTTTCTATCCGCCCGCAGAATAAACCGGTTCATGTAACCAGCGGTCTGGATGCCAGTGATATTGATGAAAAATATTATGAGCCGCCTCTGATGCAGGTTATTCCTTCTGCATGTAATGCATGTGAGGATAATGTATATGAGGTCAGCAATCTGTGCAGGGAGTGTCTGGCGCATCCCTGTATGGAGGTTTGTCCGAGAGATGCTATTTCTCATGTGGACGGACAGGCGCATATTGACAAAGAGAAATGTATCAAATGTGGAAAATGTAAAGCGGAGTGTCCGTTTGATGCCATTGGAAAAAAAGTACGTCCATGTTCCATCGCCTGTGGTGTAAAAGCAATCAAATCTGATGAGTACGGACGAGCAAAGATTGATGAAGATCTTTGTGTATCCTGCGGTATGTGCATGGTAAGCTGTCCGTTTGGAGCGATTGCGGACAAATCACAGATATTCCAGTTGATCCGCTGTATACGAAACGGACATAAGGTAATTGCGGCGATTGCGCCTGCCTATGTGGGACAGTTTGGTGTGGATGTTCCTTCTTATAAGGTAAAAGACGGTTTGCTGAAGCTGGGGTTTTCAGAAGTATATGAGGTTGCCCTGGGTGCAGATATCGGAGCGGTGACCGAGGCACATGACTATGTATATCATGTAACAAACGGGGAAAAACCATTCTTGCTGACTTCCTGCTGTCCATCCTGGGCAATGCTGGCAAAGAAACAGTTCCCGGAAATCATTGAAAGCGTATCAAAAGAGCTGACACCTATGGTAGCTACCGCAAGAAGTATCAAACAGAAATATCCGGATTCAAAGGTTGTTTTTATCGGTCCCTGTGCCGCTAAAAAGCTGGAGGCATCCAGAAGAACGGTGCGCAGTGACGTAGATTTCGTTATCACCTTTGAGGAATTGGATGCCATGTTTGAGGCAAAGGGAATCAAGCTGGCTGAGATGGAAGAGGGAGATTATCTGCATCATGCTACCGGAGCCGGACGTGGTTATGCGGTTGCCGGGGGTGTTGCCAATGCGATTGAAAAATGTATTCATGAATATTATCCGTGGGTGGAGCCAAAGATCGCTCACGCAGAGGGTCTTGCAGATTGTAAAAAGCTGCTTCTTATGGCAAAAGCAGGCAAGATGAACGGATATCTGATTGAAGGAATGGGCTGTCCGGGCGGCTGTGTGGCAGGAGCGGGAACCCTGCTTCCGGTGCAGACAGCGAAAAAGGAGATTGCAAAGGTAGTAGCAAATTCTACGTCAAAGCTTCCGCCGAAAGAGCTGCGCAAGATCGAATTACCGTAAAATTCTCTGGGAGCCTTGAGTTTCTGAAGCGATGGGTGTAAAATACCAACAGACTTTGGGCAGAAGAGGAATATATGAAATTAAATCAAACACAAACAGAAGCCATCCGCCACAAGGATGGTCCGATGATGGTACTGGCTGGACCTGGCTCAGGAAAGACTATGGTAATTACCCACCGGGTAAAATACCTGATCGAAACCTATGGGGTACAGCCAGGCTCCATCTTAGTTGTAACATTTACAAAGGCTGCCGCATTACAGATGCGAGAGCGATTCTATGGTTTGACGGGCAGAAAACTGCCCGTTACCTTTGGAACGTTCCATGCAGTCTTTTTTTCTATTCTAAAATATGCATATGGTTATACGGCGGACCACATTGTGAAAGAAGAAATGAAATATCAGTTTATGAGGGATATCATCTACCGTATGCATCTGGATTTTGAGGACGAGAATGGGTTTATTTCCGATTTGTTATCGGAGATCAGTCTGATCAAAAATTCAGATATTTCAGTGGAGCATTATTATTCTGCATCCTGTGGGGAAGAGGATTTTCGGCGTATCTATGCGGAATATGAGCGGCTGCTGAGAAAGCACAGACTGATTGATTTTGACGATATGCTTATTTTTACAAAAGAATTGTTTGAGCAAAGACCGGATATTCTGGCAGGATGGCAGAGAAAATATCGGTACATTCTCATTGATGAGTTTCAGGATATCAATAAAATTCAGTATGATATTGTCCGAATGCTGGCAGAGCCCCGGAAAAATCTGTTTCTTGTGGGAGATGATGACCAGTCTATCTACCGGTTTCGGGGAGCCAAGCCGGAGATCATGCTGCATGTTCCCCAGGATTATCCGAGGATCAGACAGGTTGCCTTATCTGTCAATTACAGGAGTGATCAAAAAATTGTGTCAGCAGCACAGCGGCTGATCGGACATAATACTCACAGATTTGAAAAGTCTATTGAGTCTGACTCGAAAAATGATGGTCTTGTGAAGGTGCACCGTGCGGACAGCCAGAGAACGCAGAATCTTTTGGTGATTCAATTCATACAAAAGCATTTGGAGAGGGGCGGCAGTTTGAATGATATTGCAGTTTTGTTTCGTACCAATGCGCAGCCCCGCTTTTTGATGGAGCTGCTGCTGCAATACAACATTCCATTCCGGACAAAAGATAAAATACCGAATCTGTATGACAGCTGGATCGCAAAGGACATTTTTACTTATATCAGACTGGCGAAGGGGAGCCGCAGACGAAGCGATGTTCTGGCAGTAATGAATCGTCCGAACCGATATTTGAGCCGGGATTATCTGGACGAGGAAGAAGTGGCATTTGACGTCTGGATTTCATACTACAAAGAGCAGCCATGGATGATAAAACGGTTGGAGCGTCTGGAAAGTGATCTGCTGACGTTAAAACACCTGTCACCTTATGCGGCAGTAAACTATATCCGAAAGGCGATCTGTTATGACGAGTATCTGAAAAGCTATGCAGAATACCGGAATATCAGCTATGAAGATTTGCTGGAAACAGCGGAGCAGCTTCAGGAAGCCGCAAAGTCCTATAAGACAATAGAAGAATGGCAGGAATACATAGAACAGTTTAAAAAAGAACTGGAACAGGCGAACCGTGAGGCAGATCAGATCAAAGACGCAGTATCCCTTGCCACTTTGCACAGCGCAAAGGGACTGGAGTATGAGATCGTACATATTGTGGATGTCAATGAGGGAATCATGCCCTATAAAAAAGCAGTGCTCACGGAAGATTTGGAAGAAGAGCGACGTATGTTCTATGTAGGGATGACACGAGCGAAAAAGGAATTGCATTTGTATACTACGCAGAAGGTGAATAATCATAAGATGGAGCCATCCCGTTTTTTGGAGGAGATTATTCATTAATAGAATGTGGAGTAGGATTATGTAAAAAGCGACCATATCGTATCGTGTTATTTGTTGCGAACACAATACGATATGGTTTTTTTGAAAGAAAAAAGTATCATATGGTTATGAAATAGATGAAAGGATATTGTAATAATGAAAAAAGTAAAACGAAAAATTCTTATGTTTCTTCTCTGTGTGTCCATATTGACTCTTTTTACTGCACCGACATATTGTATGGAAGATTCCGGGGTGATCTCTGGTAGTGAATCAGGATCAGATAATTCAGATTCCGTAGGAAATGATGGTAAGCAGACCAAAGATTCTGACCAGAAAGATCAAGAAAACAATAAAAATAATCTTGTTCAGATGTATCGAGCACCGGAACAACCGGCTAAAGGTCATTGATTTTCAAATATAATATTATGATATTTCTTTGCATCTTCTTGTAGAAGATGCAAATTTCTTTTATTATCTATTGTTTTGTAAAGATAATAGGATTGATAAAATAAATCTTTACTTTTTGCTTCGTTACCCAAAAAGTAGTAACATTCCGCCAAAATATGAATGATACCTGGTAAAAATTGGTAATGACCGTATTTGATACAAGACTGCCATCCGAGCTCTGCAATTTCAATCGCTTCTTCATATCGTCCGCATATGTCCAGCGTACAGGCATAGTTATGTGCAATAAGTGGAAGATGACCGGCGGATTGGGTAATATTCTGATAATGTTTTTGGATATATTTTAGTAGTTGTCCATATATATCTGCTGCTTTTCTATTATTCTCCATACGACTATAAATACCTGCAATCTGGTTTATAATAGATACTTCTTCGAGACAATATAAAGATTTATTTATTTCTTCCAAATCAAAATTAGGGACTGTTAATCGAAGGGCTTTCAAAGCCAGTTTCAATTCATCTTCCAAGCTACAGATTCCTTCTTCCTTCCAGATAATAACTTTACAACTCAGTATAAATTGACGTGTAATGCGGTCATCAGGCTCTGAGATATCTTCTAATTCCTGTGCTTTTGCCTGCGTTTTTTTCAAGAGTTTTGTTTTTTCTGGTTCCATGGATCGTTCAAGAAGAATAGTGTAAGAAAGAAGCTCTTTTCTCAAATTTTCAATTTTTTCTTCATTTTTACTAAGCAATGCATAGTAGCGCTCTCCTGGCAAACCGAGACGTTCTAAGATTGCATTGATACGGTTGCGAGAGGGGGTCTGTTTTCCATTTTCCATACGGGATATAGTGATTGGTTCACAAATTCCTTCACATAATTGTTCCTGTGTCAGTCCAAGTTCCAATCTGCGTTTTTTTATGATTTCACCTAAAAATATTTCTTTCATTGTTTTTATATTTCCTTTGTAGTGTTTTGCACTTTTTATAATATATTTTAACAGATTTAGTTTTTAAGTACAAGAATAACTTATCGTTTTGTGTTATTTTTTCATAACACGCTACGATATTCTTTTATAAGTATAAAATGTGTTACCTTATAGTTACAAAAAATACAGAAAAATATAGATTTAATATTGAATAAAAAAATGTAAATCTAAAAATTGCGAAAAGAGAGGAAAAGATGAAAAAGAATGTTGCTGGGAACAAAGAACGTTTCAGAAGTATTATTTTACCTTTGGTTCCGAATTCAGATTTAGCATGGCAATATATAGGAGATCAGGTTTTTATTATTGATGATTACAATAAGTTTGTTGTTTGTTTGGAAAATGTGAATTGTACCCCTTGTCAAGGACATTTTGAATTTGTGTAGTGCCTGTTTTT
>CAYRZL010000054.1:0-19070 GCA_964428795.1 uncultured Lachnospiraceae bacterium
GAACGGCGGTATCCTACGTCCGGAATGGCGGTTCAAAAAATCCCGGAATACTCATATGTAAATAATCAATGAGTGCCAAGTGGCTTTCTTTTGCATACCCTTTTCCATGGTAATCGGAATGAAAACAATAGCCGATTTCATATCCACTCTCTCTTTTGTTAAAAGCAATATACCCGATCACTACATCCCGTTCACGGAACTCCCCTTTATCACGGAGACATACCGCAAAAAATAAATGCTCCATCCCGCCATTTGCTTTTTCCCACAAGGACATTCTTGTGCGCACATCTGCATCATTTCTGTCGTGGGGCACATCATATTGTGCATACTCTGATAAACTGAAATCATCCCAGATTCCTTTTATGCTCTGCCAGTCACTCTCCTTTATATAGCGAATTTGTAATCTATTCGTTTCTAACAACATATCTTTGTCTCCTCAAAAACACCTCGTCCTAGTCATTATCCCGTTCCCCAAAAAAATTGTCACAAAACTGATTCCATTCTACATCATATTCCTCATGGGACAGTTCTGTCATATCATACGGGGAATGAATATTTCTTCGCTTTGCTTCTTCCACAAAAGCATATATGTAATCATCCGCCTGCGTCAGAAATCCGAAAACAGTGCTGATGCCTTTATCCATTGCAACTGCCATTCTGGTATGCCCGTCAAGAGAAACATATCTTCCCTGGTATTTTATCAATGGAATAATGACATCTGCGCCCTCGTTGACAAATGATTCAACCGCCTTCTTTTTCAAGGTATCCACATAAAACTGTGATGGCTGTATTTCTTCCAGCGAAACCATAAACCGCTTTACATCCTCATAACCTTTGATCAGTTTCCCATCCGTATTATAAAATTGACTGATATGCTGTGCGTAAAAACGAAATTCCTCTATTATCCGATCAAAAATTTCAGAATTACTTCCCCGTACAACCGCCCCATGATCTGATACAATTTCTACCTCATAGGGTTCCTTTCCATTTACCAGAAATGCACCATGCTGCAGCAATACATTTTCTGAAAATCTCTGATCCTTGTATGTATTGATTCGCTCTATTTCAATCTCCTTCATTTTATCCTCATTTCTATCTGCAAAATAACAATTCTTATATCTTTTTACAAATGTAAAGCAAATGATTCATCTTTGCTATATTTCTTGATCCTTAAAAGAAAATGTCAGTCTTATCCCGGAATGATCCGTGGATATCTTTGCGCATTCTTTATATTCATCAAAATTGTAATTTACCTCGTCAATATAACATATATCCGGGCTTTTTCCTAACTTCTCATACATGCACGGAGACATAAAAATGTGATCAAGCTTTTTTAATTCAATCTCGCCGCTCCTGCGCTTATGTAAATAGGTGTAATGCGGGTTTTCTTTTTCCTCAGGAGAACATAACTCAATATAACCCTTCTCGTCACTTAAAATAGTCAGGAATATTTCATTTTCTTCAACAATATTCGTCGACTGATATCCATAAGCTGCATTAAAATCTCCTAACAGAATCACGTTTTTATTTTGTAATTCGTCTAATCTTTTCAAAAGTACATATCTTAGTTCGGATGAGTAACGACATGAATTATGAAAATTTAGTATCACTATTTTTCTATTGTCAAATTCAATGTTTAATTCCATCCAATATCCCGACTTAAACTCAATCCATGGAAAAGCATCTTCCCATATCCTTTTTGCTTCCTCATTTCCTGTATAATTTATTTTAAAATCAGATGTCTCCAATCCAAATTCATAATCTATCACATTGCATTTACCACGTCGTAATTCTTGAAATGCATATATATCCGCTGGATATTGTGTTATGTATCTTTTTATATTCCTATCGCATAAGTTTCCATTTAAATTTTGAGTAATAATTGATAATTCAGGCATTAAAAATCTCCTTTTTCTCATCATGACCGGGAGCAGTGCAAAACCTTTTTCATTATAATCTCATCCTCATCCCGTTCACCTGTCAGATAAAATCCCAGCTTTTCATATAGCCTTTTTGCCGCCTCATTACCTTCTTTATAGCATAATATGACCTCATCATATGTTCCATCGTCCTTCATCATATCCAGCATCTTTCTGGCTGCCGCTTCTCCATAGCCTTTTCCCTGAAATCTTTCATCGATAAACAACTGGCTGAAATCGTATGCATTACAGGAATCGCAGTCGTAATACAACGCCATTCCCACAGGTGTTTCCTCATCATAGATCACAAACGCCTGACTCCGACTTGCCCGATACACATATGCTCTTGCCAGAAGCCTCATATCATCTGAAACAAACTTTTTCTGTGATTCCGAAACCTGCAATCCCAATCTCCAATTATCCGGCGTAATATGTTCCAATCGAATCATCTAACACTCATCTCCTGCCTCAAATATCTCATTCACTTCTCCATATCCTGATTTTTCCGCCAGCAGTGATATTCCTTCCAGCGCTTCTTTTTTCGAGTAGTTATGTGCGGTCAGAAAATCATCATCCTTCTCACTGACATATCTGTAAAAAAATATAGCTGCAAGAACTTCCTCTTTTTTGTTGTAATCTATGTTTTCCAGCAGCATATTTTCCGCTTCATTGACCAGCCCCTGATCCACCATTTTTTCAAATTCTCCCAGAGAAGTTCCCGAAACCTCATACTCATTTTCAGCCGGTAATTCCAAAGATTGATACTGCTTTCCAAACATTACAGAAAAAAGCACATTTACCATCTCTTTGATCATGCGCATAAGATAATCTTTCTCGTCCGTAAAATTCATCGCTTATACCTTCCCTTTACTCAAACATTCCAATCACTTCATTCACCCTTAAAAGATCACCCGGCGCAATCTTCAAGGTTGTCAGCATGTCCCCTGTACCGCCATAGACATAGTCATGCCTTAAGAGCTTTTTATCAAAGATACATCTGAGATTCAAACCCACCAGCGGTATGCTCCCGATCTCATATCCCGTTTGCTGTTTGATCTTCTTTGCATCTGCCATTTTTAATTTTGCAAAACCAAATTGCTGTTTCAGCTTTGCAAAATCCAACCTTCCATTCTGTGCCGAAACAATGCAGGCAATCATTTCACGCTCCGTCTGAAGCACGAATGTAGGCGCAGCTTTATCGATCGGATAATAGTCCGCCGCATCCTGAACAGATCGTATTGGCTTCTTCTGTTTTATCAACTCATAATTTACGTTATGTAAATCGAGCATCTGTTTCAAATCATTGACAGTCATTTTTATGTATCCATCCTTACCAGATTGTGAATATTTTTATTCCGGTACACCAGATCATCCCGCATACCAAATCCCCGCTTTTCCCAAAAGGCATTTCCTGTCTCATTTTTTTCAAAGACAACCAATGCAGCCTTATTGATTCCTTCTTCGTCCAGCGCCTTCATTGCGTGCTCGGCTAAAGCTGTGGCAATCCCCTGATTTCGATACGAAGCTAAGACAGCAGTATGATAAATATAGCCTCTTCTTCCATCATGACCCGCCATGATAACTCCGACTATTTTCCCTCTATCCTCCGCCACAAAACATGTTTCTGGGTTGCGTTTCAGATATTTTTCAATTCCATCCCTGCTGTCATCGGTTCCATTTAATCCCATTCCGGCAGTATTTATCCACAGATCATACACACCGGCATAATCTTCAATGGTCATTATCCGTATCTCACTCATCTTAACTGCTCCTCCCTGTCGCTTAACATGCAAATCATCATTCTTTTATCAGGCACCTGACATAAAATTCCGCCATAATCCCAAGCACTCTCTCATCAAAATCAAAATTACTCTGATGATGACCTCCAAGCAAAGGGGTTCCAAACAAAAAATATCCCGCGCGTCCGCCCTGATTCTGCACATGCTGCATCATAATGGCAGCATCTTCGGAAGCGTCAAAATATGCTTCCATAACATCAGGCGTCATTTCTCCTGTCTCCGGCAACTGCTCCGATACATCCTTTAATAACTGCAGCAGTTCTCTGTCACTGACCGCATGTATCACCTCGCCTGCCCGCTCCAACCCGTAACTCACATCATACATATGTGCCGCACCTTGTGCCAACCTGCAAACAGCATCATACATATATGTATTGAGCTCCGTACTCTCACCTCTGATTTCCAGCTCCAGATAAGCCTCATCCGGAATAATGTTTGCTCCGGTACCGCTTACCAGCTTTCCCACATTGATCAACGTCTGTCCATCTGAATTTCTGGATATTGCATGGGCATTCAACACAAAATTGGCTGCCGCAAGAAGTGCATTTTTCCCATCCTGAGGCGCTTTCGCCGCATGGGCTGCCTTTCCCCGAAATGTCAGATTGATTTTCGTGGATGCCAGAAATCCGGCAGTACACAGCCTGATTTCTCCAAGCCTCGTACATCCAAGTCCCACATGCCCGCTCAAAAACAGGTCCACATCATCCAGCCACCCGTTTGCCACAATAGGCTGTGCGCCCCGGATCCCCTCTTCCGCAGGCTGAAAAATCAGGCGGATCTCCCGGTAGGTTCTCTGCCAGATTTCTATATGCTCTGACAATATCTTTGCCACTGCCAGCCCTGCCGCTGTATGACCGTCATGACCGCAGGCATGCATCTGTCCCGGATGCTTCGAAAGATAGGTATCTCTTTCCTTCCATAATTCGCTGTCACAAATGTGTTTCTCATCTTCCTGTATGGGAAGGGCATCTATGTCAAACCGAAGAGCCGCTATCTTTTTGTTTTTTTGTAATATATTCTCCGAATCCTCCGGCATTCCCGATTCATTGGCATCCACAGCACGAAGTACGCCAACCACTCCGGTCTGTCCGCCCTGCATGATCTGCAATATATTCTCCGGAACACCCTCCTCTTTTGCATACTGCTCCCGCAGTTTTAAATACTCCTCATCCGGGACACCCATTCTGCCCTCCGGGCGACATACCCTTGCCCCAAGAAATATTTCAAATCCAAATTTCTTCAACAGGTCAGCAATATAAAACGTAGTAACATATTCCGTCCATGCAGTCTCCGGGCAGCGGTGCAGATCTCTTCGCCACCGAACCATATCCTTATATAACGCTTCATCTACATATCTTTTTATTGACATATCATTTCCTGCTTTCCAACTATCGTTCACCCTGCGACACTCTATTTTATCGCTGTCACATTGATTCTTCGGAATGTTTCAAAACACGTCCCATCTTTCTGTTTGGTTGTCTCAATTTTTCTATCCTGTCATAAAGTTATCTAAATCAAACAATAATTCCTGATTACTCTGATAAGAAAACTCATCCGCATTTACTCGTATTACATCTCCAGGTATTTTCACATGATTCAAGTAATCTGAGCACTTTTTGAAATCCTCAAACACATCTAATGTTGTACTCAAATGAACTGGATGACGATTTTCGTTACTTATTCTGTTTAAATATCTTTTATGTAAAATCTCAACGTTTCCGTAAAGTGAAATTGTAAGAATCTTATAATTATTATGTCGTGCAATTTCATGTAACTTTTCTAATTCGTCTGTATGAAAATTTGACTCTAAAATTAAGTCTTTACCTAATTTAGTAAATTCAGAAAAAATAAAATACATCAATCTCATTGAGGCTTTTGAAAGTTTTTTATTCTCTTCTCTATCAGAAAAACCGATTGTATCTCCTAAGACTTCCTTAATAGAGTCTTTAAAAAATACATTCACATTATATCTTTTGGAAAGTATATTAGAAAACGTTGATTTACCTGTAGCCAAATCCCCTGTAATCAATAGCAGTTTCCTCATAGTATCACCTCTTTAGCTTCCGATCTTAATGTGCCTATTGTCTGCCAAAACTACCTCTGCACCCTGCTGTTATCCTCTATGGATATACATCCTTGTCATATCCGCTTCCCCATCTCCCTGCACCATACAAAGAAATTCCCATCCATACCTCTCATAAAAGGAGGTATGATCTGTCACGAGATATAACGTATCAATTCCCTTTTCTTGCATATCAGCGCACACATATTGCAACAGAGCACCGGCGATTCCTTTACCGCGCTTATCTTTTTCTGTGTAAACTGCACAAACATTCGGTGCAAGATCCTTTCTATCATGAAAGTCATTTTCTATGACTCCCATTCCTCCAATAATTCTATGCCCCTCCAGCGCCACATACCATTGCGGAACCGGATTTCTTCCGTTCAGACACTCCTCCATGCTTTCTGTATATGCCTCCAGAGGAATACCCCATTTTTCATGAAACCACTGTGCAGCCTGTTCCTTCATTTCGGGCTTATCGGTCAACCGCATTATTTCATAATCTAAAATATCGTTTATTTTTTCGTTTGTATATTTACCAATGGTTGCATCCATGCACTAATCCTCCCAAATTCCGAAAAATATATTTACAGCAGCCTTTGATAAAGTCTGAAATAATTCAGATTATACATACTATAACCCAAATCCACAGTATCAATATACTCAAACCCCATACTTTCATAAAGATGAATTGCCGGATCATTTTTCTCATATACGTCCAGCCGAACTGCTTTCTTTTCCATTTGAATCGCATGATTCAAAACAAATTCCATAAGCTTCGTTCCGACACCCTGCTTCAAAAATACCGGATGAACCGCCAATGTATGTATGACGAAAATCTCTTTATACTCTAAACTGTTATGCCAATCAGCCAATTCATATCCTGCTTCCGGCTGACAGTTAAGAATTACCGTACCCACAATACGTTTATCCTCTACTGCAACCCAAAGCGTATTTTCCTCAATCGCCAGCTCTGCATCCTCTCCAATCGGATATACGCCCTTTTTCCATCCGGGATAGTTTGTATGGTGTTCCAGATAATCATTTAAATCGTCATATAATGCTGACAATTCTTTCATATCCTGTGATGTACCTTTTCTGATCTCCAATATTATCACCTTTCAAAATCCTTCTTTATATGTTTCCCACCAAAAATATCATCATCAAAAAATGTTATCCATTTTCCGTCACCATTTAGTACATACAAAAATGTACGCAAATTTTCCACCTGGATTAAGCAGACTTGCCGCCTTTTTTACAGCAAATTGCTTATCACGAATATGCATGAAAATCAAAGATTCATTTTGTTTATAAAAAGCAAATTTCTGATCCTGTATTCCGCGATCCGGATATTCCATTCACTGTTTTTTTACATATTGTCTTTCTTATTTTACATCAATCCAGATACCGGTATCTTTCATTTCAGAATTCGGAATACTTCGATAGAAACTTTGTGCTTCTTCATTTGAAGCAGTCAAAGCAATCAATGTATCGATTCCTCTTGTCTTTAATTCACTTAATAATGTAGACAGCATCATCTGTGAAACCCCATTGTGCCTATAACTTTTGATTACACAGATCCAGTCAAGATACGCCTTTTTTGATCCATCAAAATGGCTGACAATGACAGAAGCATCAATCCGTCCAACCACTTTCCCTCCAACATATGCAAGAAAGGAGACCGCGTGTTGAAACTCTGCACTCTCAAAGCTGTCCTTCACATTTTTTATATATGCTTCATCAATTTCCCATCCCCAGAATTTTTCTTCTTCCCGGAGCCGGCCTTCAAAATCCAGCACATCATCTATTTTATCCTTTGTATATTTACTGATAACTATATCCATTTAACTGCTCCTCCCACTGATTTTTGCTTTATAACTTCTTTTCACCATAGATTTTTTTACACTCTAAAAAATGATCCGCTTCTTCATCAACACTTTTAATCCATGACATATCTGCCCGTTACTTTCCTTTTCTTGCATTAACCCCCTCAAGGCGTACGTCAACCGGATAGTCCAAAAAAATTTCGTTTATATGCGCTTCCTCTAATTTAACAAATTCCAGTCCCACATCTATCTTTCAGCTCGACCAATTCAACAACAAGTATTGTCTTGGCGCGGAATTCGGCATTGTCATTTACATCATCTCTTTCACTTCATTAACCGCCATTTCATCTCCCGTCCGACTAAAGACTTCTACTGCTTTCTGAAAATATTTTATGGCACTCTCCTTATTCCCATATGCATTCATAATCTCCCCCATGCCGCGGCAAGCACAACCTACACACATGTCATCACCACATTTTTCTGCATGTTCTAATGACAACAACATTTTCTTTTCTGCCAGAGCCAGATTACCCATTTTCATGTTTACATACCCCTGCTCATACAGATTTACCGAGAACCGCATATCATCATCTGGAAATGATACAGATAAAATTTCTGCCTCCCATTGAAACAACCTCATAGCTTCGCTGTAATTTTCCGCCATACGTTCAACCATTCCCGCCTGATGAACTGCCATATGCTTCTCGTCATCATTCATTGAAGCTTCCATTAGAAGTTCACCATAAATTCGTGCGTCATCATATTTCCCCTGAAAACTTTCCACATAAATAAGTCCCATCAAAACAGTCATGTATTCATTGTGCTCTGACTCGTTTATCTGATTCTGACACTCCTTGTATAATGTTTCTGCATCAACCAATTCTCCTGAATCGAATAATTTCCATGCCTTTTCCAACTTTTCTTTTACCAAATCAATATCTCCTTTTTTTGTTCCTCCAAAAAGAAATCTGCTTCTTCTCTATTATGAAACGTAATAATATTTTTATCTGAATATTTTTCTAATAGCTCCAGTATCATGCAGCCTTTCCTGAAAAACAGATTTCGGTACAACCGTCCTGTCAGCATTCCAATACAGTAAATCCAAATGATACAGCGGCACTATATTTCTTTCTCCCTTCTCGGTGCACGAGTCCCGACTGCAAGATCAGGCTCCTGAAGCTTTCTTCCCGGTTCATCATCCCTTGCAAGCAGAAGAAGATCCTGATCCATGCCGCCAAGCGCCTGCAGCACAGATGCATATATCCCCATTGCCACGGAAGGAGCTCCTTTTTCAACAGAGCCCAGAGTAACCCGGCTGATCCCGGCTCTCTTGGCAACTGCCTCCGCGGATAATTTTCGCCGGAGTCTTTCTAATTTAATTTGCGCTCCCATCTGCGCCAATATTTTTTGTGTCTGTGGTAAAATTACCACTGCTTTCTTTCCCATACTTATCACCCTATAACTCTCTCATCACTTACTATATTTCTTCCGTTCTTTTATCCCTACACTTCCATAATGCCATTGGATGATTTGATATGTTTTTCAACTCCTTACTTTCTCCAAATACCAACTCTGGACAATAGTTTCCTCCCTCAAAAAAACGCCAAAACATTTTCTCATCCTTTGTCGGAATCATTATTGAGGACAGATAATCCTTCACCTCTTTTTGCACCACTTCCAACGCAAACGTTTCTCCCTTACGTAATACCGGATTTAAATCTCTTTTTATCTGTTTTAAAGAAACCTTTTCGATATGATCCAATTCAAATTTTGCAGGTGGCTTTTCTGTACCTATTGCACTGTAAAACACAGCGCATTTGCGAAGTATTTTTTCTTCTTCCTCATCAAAAAGTCTATATTTGACCATATTATACATATCATACAAATCTCTTGGCGCTGTTCTTGTCAGCAGCGCTACTGTCTTTGATGCAAATATCTCAAGTGGTGCAACAGAAAGCACCGTAAGTTTATCATGATTCCATGGCAATTTAACTTCCCTTCTCAATACCGGAAGCACATGACAGCGAAGCATATAGTTAATCTCTATTTTCAGATTATCTTTGACACCACCGGAATTCATATACTCATATACAAATGAATCTAACGCATGGTATGACTTGGACTTTTGGCTCAAAATATATCCATTTGCCATCATATATTTACTGATTCTATCTGTAATAACCGTTCTGTCTGCAAGCATTTCTTCTCTATCAATGCTTTTACAATAATCTAAATCTATATCCACAGATAGTCTTGGCAAATCAAAGATGGTAAGATTTATAGCTGTGCCGCCCTTTAAAGCAACACTTTTTGACAGCAGCCCGTCTTTTTCCATAAACTTCAGTATATCTGCCAAACGCCATACTTTTTCGAGCGTATCTCTTACAAATCCTATTTCTCTTGCTATTCTACCCAGTGTCATTCTATCCACGTGCATCATAGGCATCCATTCCTTTATCTATCAGTTTTTTTAATGTTGGCGGTGTATACAACTTCCACTTAGTATTAAAAATATTCTCCCGTGCTTCCTTCATCAGATATCGTTTTGCTCCTGAACAATTCTTCTGGCATTCTTCAAAAAAACTGTCTGAAAAGCCAAATTCATTTTTTAATTCTTCAAAAATATAACCACATTTTTGATATAAAAAACCGTTCTCATTCTTCTTCAAACACCTTAGAATCTTGTCTTCCTTTAATCCAGGTACAAGCACAAGACAACGGATTACCTCTTCCAAGCCTGCTATTTTTTCACAGTCCCGAATACTGTCTACCACTGTCTGTTCTAACGAAGTAACCCTCATATTTCCTTCCTGTATCATTACTATATCTGGCTTTTTTTCTACCCGATGATAAACCACTCCATCATATTCAAAATCTGTAAAACGACTGTCTGTCGCTACATAGCATTCATAAAATACCTGACTTCCATATCCAAAGAACTCAAAAGCACTATGATGTGATATACATGCATCCGGGAAAAGATTTGCACCGATCTGATATCTTGAAAGTATGGGCTGTTTTGTTTCCATGCTGATAACCACATAGAAATCTCGTTTCACTCTTTCGATATATCCTTTTTTCTGATATTCATATATGACTGATTTCGCTGCCGCTTGTGTTCCCACAAGTTCTATCAGTTTTTCCCGGCTAAAGCATCCAATTTCAAGTAATTTTTCATAATGTTTCATACCATTCCACCACTCGTTTTAATTTTTGCACAATATGACTATTTTTCAAATCATATTGTGCATTTTTCAAAATATTTGTTTTAACTTTAACACAAAAAACCTTAAAATCCAATCATATTATGCTTTTTTTAAAATGTATCATTTTTTATCATCACTATTTCCCCCTTACAGCGCTGCAAACTGCGCCATATACAGGTCATAATAAGCTCCCTTTTTCTCCAGTAGCTCTTTCGGAGTGCCCTGCTCTGCGATACCTCCATGATTGATCACAAAGATACGATCCGCATTCTGAATCGTAGACAACCGGTGGGCGATAACAAAGCTGGTTCTGCCTGCCAGCAGCGCCTCGATGCCCTGCTGCACAAGTATCTCCGTATGGGTATCAATGCTGGAAGTCGCCTCATCCAGTATCAAAATCTTCGGCATGGAGATCATCGTCCGGGCAAAGGCAATGAGCTGTCGTTGTCCGATGGACAGACCCGCCCCCCGTTCTTTTAGCTCCGTATCATACCCCTTTTCCATCTTCATAATGAAGTCATGGGCATTTACCGCTTTCGCCGCTGCGATCATCTCCTCCTCGGTTGCGTCCATTTTTCCATAGAGAATATTATCCCGTATGGTTCCATGGAAAATAAAATTATCCTGAGTCATGACGCCCATCTGTGCTCTGAGACTCTCGATACTTACTTTTGTCAGATCATGTCCGTCGATGAGAATTTTTCCTTCCTCAATGTCATAAAACCGGCTGATCAGATTTACAATGGTCGTCTTTCCCGCTCCTGTCGGGCCAACCAGAGCGATGGTCTCACCCGGCTGAATGGTAAAATTCACATCCTCAAGTACCTTTGTTTCCGCCGGGGTGTCCTTGTCGTATGTAAAAGATACATGGGAAAATTCTACTTTTCCCTCAATGTCGGGCAATTCATCCACATTTTCATCGTCACATATATCCGGCTCTGTATCCAGTATATCGAAAATACGCTCTGCCGCCGAAATATTTGTCACAACCTGATTATAAAAATTGCTCAGATTCATGATCGGGTTCCAAAACATATTGATATATGTTCCAAAAGCCACCAAAAGTCCTACCGATACCTGCGGTGCTCCGATGAATTTTACGCCCACCAGATAGAGCATCATAGCTCCCAATCCCCAGCAAAAATCAATGGTCGGTCCAAACAAGTCAGATCTGGCACAAGCTTGTGAGAAGGTCCGTGCATGTGCATCTGACAGCTCCTCAAAAGCTTCCTGCGTCTCTTTCTCTGCACAAAAGCTCTGCACCACATTCATCCCCGCAATATCCTCATGGACAAACGCATTCAGATTGGAAGATTTTTTCCGAAATATCTGCCAACGCTTATGAGCACTTGTCTGAATAACAAATATCGCGATGATCATAAACGGTATCGTACAAAGAGACGCCAGCGTCAGCTTCCAGTCTTTGATCGCCATGATCACTACCACGCCTGCTACCGTGATAAAATCCGGAATCAATGTGGTAACCGCATTGGTAAGCACCTCCTTCAGAGAATTTACGTCACCGATAATACGTGCCAGTATTTTTCCCGTAGGTCTGCTGTCAAAAAAGGAAAATGACAGCTTTTGAATATGCTCGTATAGCTCTTGTCTGATCTGCAGCAAAATATTATTGGAAATATAGGACATTGCATAGGTGCGCACTTTTACCATGATCAGGTAGACCACGTTAAGGATAGCTGCTGCAATCCCAAGCTGTAAAAGTCCCGGTATATTGCTCTTTGCAATATAATTATCGATGGCATCCTCAATGATAAGAGGATTGACCAGCTTGATCGCAATGGTAATGACCATACAGATCAACACGCCAATAACGCCCCATTTATAGCGGAGCATATAAGAAAACAGCCTCTTGATGATTTTTCGTTTGTCTGTATTCTGCATTTGTTCATCTTCGCGAAATGAGTTTACTGCCATGCTGACACCTCCTTTCCATACTGTGCCACATAGGTATCATAATACAATCCATGTCTTGCCAAAAGTTCCTCATGCGTGCCCCTCTCAGCCACACGTCCCTCATCCAGATAAATAATTTCGTCTGCATGACGCACCGCGGAAATACGATGGGCAATAATAATCTTTGTGATTCCCGTAAATTCGTTTAATGTCTTTTGAATCTGATGCTCCGTCTCCATATCCAGCGCAGAGGTAGAATCATCCAGCACTAAAATCGGACATCGCTTTGCCAATGCTCTGGCAATACTGATACGCTGCTTTTGTCCGCCGGACAGACCTACACCACGCTCTCCTATGACCGTCTCATACTGTTCCTCCATATCCTCGATAAAGGCACTTGCCTGAGCATTTCGGGCTGCCTGCCTGATATCCTCGTGTCTCATCTGTCCTCTTTGACCCATCTCGATATTTTCCTTGATCGTATCAGAAAACAAAAACACATCCTGCATAACCACAGAAATATTTTTCCGGATCTGCGCCAGAGAGAGATTTCGTATATCTACGCCTTCCATCAAAACAGCCCCGTCATTTACATCATAAAAGCGCTCCAACAGATTGATGATGGACGACTTTCCGGAACCGGTAGCTCCCATGATACCAAGCGTTTTCCCCTCCTCCAGTGTAAAGCTCACATCCTTCAAAATCTCATTTTCATCAATGGCAAAGGATACGTGAGAAAACTCCACATTTCCTTTCACAGCCTCAAGCTCCACCGGATGCTCTGCCTCTTTTACAGAGCTGGTCTCCTCAAAAATCTTTCGAATCTTCTTTCTGGACGCCACTGCCGAGGAGAGACTGTTTGCCAGCCATCCGAGACATTCCATGGGCCAAGTACAGTTTCTGCTGTACTCCACGTAAGCAACCAGCGAACCGATATCCATTTCTCCTTTGACTACAAACACGCCGCCCAGAACCGCAGTCATAATTGGCAAAAGTACACCCACAAAGGTAAAAAACGGATTATATCTGGTCATGATCTTAGCTTCTTTCATATTAAGATCATAATATTTTCTGTTATGTGATAAAAACTTCTGTATCTCAAATTTTTCTCTTGCAAATGCCTTTACGGTACGCACACCTGCCAGATTTTCTTCCGCAATCGTGGTAAGCTCTGCGTTTTCCTCACTAATTTCCTCATAAACGACATCCAGTTTTTTCTCTAAAAGGATAGCTATGATACCGCTGGCGATCATAAATGCCAAAGGTACAAACGTCAGCTTCCAGCTCAAATGAAACATACAATATAAAACACTGATGACATGTATAATAACCTCCACGATCAGCATGCCGATAAATCCCATAACCTGCCAGATATGGTCGATATCATCCTTTACACGTGCCATCAGCTCTCCGGTATTTGTCCTTCCAAAAAAATCCATAGACAAGCCCTGAATATGTGTAAAAAGCTCCTTTCGCATCTCTGCGCCAATCTTTGCTCCCGTTTTATCCGCGGTATACTCCTTAAAATATCCGAACACACTTCGTCCGACGCCCACCAATACGATCGCGATCAGCAGTTGTGGCAGCAACGTCAAATCCTTTCCCACAAACACTTTATTCACGATATCTTTGGTAATCTGCGGATACAACATATCCAGCCCAATTGCAATCAGCATACATATGATAATAAAGAGATACCGATACCAATGTTTCAATATGTATGAACTGATTTTTTTCATCTCTATCTCCTCCCTTTTTCTCCCCGGTGTTACTATCTTTTCAGGACAAAAAAACCATGGTGTCTGTTCAGCTTGCGCTGTCGCAAAACCACCATGGTCAAATCTTCCTATGCATATGCACCCTGCACATATTTTTCCCTACAAAAAAATGAGCCTATGCAGATAATAATAACACCGAGGTAATTTCATGATTTGTCTTCATTTGGTTTTCTTTTCTAAACAATGAATTTGTAAGTCTGATCATTACTTTTACCTCGCTTTCTTTTATATTTTAGACTTCTTTACCAGTAAAACACATCTGCCAATATTTGTCAACACATAACTTTCAGAACCGCTAAAATAATGTAACAGTTCAGCCCACAATATTATTTCAACATATACAGATACTTGCCCGCCTGATACTGCAAAACCTCCATCACCCGTCCTCTCTCCTCCTCTGTATAAGCTTCTGATATCTCCTCACAATACAGCAATTTTCTGACCTCCCCCAGCAGCTCCCGCTTTGTCACATGAAATTTCAAAAAACTTCCATACAAATCTTCTGCTGCATCCAATTGATCATCAAAATTTCTGGAAAATGGCTTTGCAATTATCGTGTTCCGGCATGCTTCCAGTGATTTTTCAAACGGATATCCCTGCCTTGTGTCCGAAAACAGAGAAAGCCCCATATCAAAAAACGGACAACACCGGTAAATATCCTTTATACCGTCATAAAGGAGAGCAATATTATTGGTATGACGGTCTTCATTCAGGAAAAAAGCATCCAATCCCAACATGTTTGCCATATAGCTCCCCATATCCTCTATCCCGGTATAATTAAATACCATATCCACCGTATAAGAGATCCGATCCTTCGGCTCTGCCATATATGCCAGATGCTTTACCAGACTCTGCCCGGTAAAACTGCGGTGCAAACGCTCAAGAGTGATCAATTCCTCCTGCTCTCCTTTAAAATCCCGGCTTCTGCATCCCCGGTAACACCGCCCTCTGCAGATGATCCGAACCGGCTCATATGTCACATAATCTGTAATTCCCGTAAACTTAAGCAGATGGGAGACAACCGTCTCTGCCAGACTTTCATAGCCAAAAGCATCCGCCTTATACCAGTAGCCATCCTGCTTCCACTTCATCTGATTTCCCTTGGAGGAATGCCCGGTATCCGACTGAATATTCTGCTGTCTCATCTCAATTTCCAACATACCCATACCTCCATTTTTTCCTTTGTCGGCTACGCTGCATTTCACTGTTATCTCTTTCCGCTTTCATGAGGATTATAATAGCTCATCTGTATCCACTGCTGATCCTCCGCCATACGCCCCTGCGTCTTTTCAATAATCATCAGCGGATCATAAAAATCCAGTCCCATCTCCTTCAGGATCAGCTCTCCCCCATCCCTTGTCTGCGGAAAACATCTTTCTTCCAGAAAATATTCGAAATCTTCCCAATCCGGGCTTTTTTTCACGCCAAACGCCCTGTGGATCATACGATCCGTCTCATTGCAAACCGCAATTTTTTTCTCCCGGAAATTTACGAGAATCGTGGTACACAACTCCTCTTTCCACATATAATCCATGCGCAGCGTGTAATCATCCAGATCCATCCCCTGAAACCTGCGGTTGCGCTTCACCCATTCCCGATATGAAGTACAGACTCCCTCTATTTTTTTTGCATTTACATAGCCGGATAAGGTTTGCCTGGATACACCATATTCCTTCGCAAGATTTGTTAATGTCTCCCCTGCCCCATAGCGCTTTTTCACTTCTTCTATCT
This sequence comes from uncultured Lachnospiraceae bacterium, assembly GCA_964428795.1. Lineage (GTDB taxonomy): Bacteria > Bacillota > Clostridia > Lachnospirales > Lachnospiraceae > CAYRZL01. The sequence goes on from CAYRZL010000054.1 coordinate 16,236, forward strand.
GTGTCTGTGTAAGTGCCGGTTTTCTTCCCGCCCCTCGTGCATTTTGTGTCATATTTCATTCCCCGCAATCGTTTTTGCTCAATGCCTGACCTTACATCCGTGCTGCTTTCATTCTATATCGAAAACATATCATATTTTCTCCCTTTTTGTCAATAAATTAAATTCTTTACGTTTACACAAATATCTACATACACTCTTCTTCGGGCAAAAGATGCTTTCCATTTTTTCTCCCAAACCCCTTGCGCTTTTCCACTTTAAAGTGTAAAATACTATGTACTTATGACTTGGAGGTATCGATGCAATGGAAATGGAATTTAAACGAAAGCTCCCGACTCCGTCTGAGTTAAAGGAGCAATATCCCATCGGAGCAGAAATCCCTGCGCTGAAAGCAAAACGTGACCGGGAGTTAAAAGATATTTTTGAGGGAAAATCCGACAAGCTGGCACTGATCATCGGGCCATGCTCAGCGGATAATGAAGACGCGGTTCTGGATTATATTTCCAGACTCCGAAAGGTACAGGATAAGGTTTCAGACAAAATCTTTATCGTACCGCGCATTTACACAAACAAACCCCGCACCATCGGTCTCGGTTACAAAGGAATGCTTCATCAGCCGGACCCGGAAAAAGCAGAGGACATGCTAAAAGGCATCATTGCTATCCGCCACTTACATATGCGGGCTGCACAGGAAACGGGCTTCACCTGTGCCGATGAGATGCTGTACTCGGAAAACCACAGATATTTATCGGATATGCTCTCCTATGTGGCGGTAGGTGCGCGCTCCGTGGAGGATCAGCAGCACCGTCTTACTGCCAGCGGCATCGGTATTCCCGTAGGGATGAAAAATCCTACCAGCGGAGATATCACTGTTATGATGAACTCCATCACCGCTGCCCAGAGCAGCCACACCTTCCTTTACCGCGGCTGGGAAGTCACAACCAAAGGAAATGCCCACGCCCATGCCATTCTGCGGGGATATGTGGACCGTTACGGAAGAAATCATTCCAACTATCACTACGAAGACCTGTGGGGAGTGTTTGAGGCATATCAGGAAAAAAATTATGAAAACCCAGCTGTCATTGTGGACACCAATCACTCCAACTCCGGAAAACGATATTTGGAGCAGATTCGTATCGCAGATGACATTATGCATAGCTGCAGCATTTCCAAAGATATTCATCATTTAGTAAAGGGTCTGATGATTGAAAGCTACATTGAGGACGGCGCACAGCAGATCGGTGAACACTGCTATGGAAAGTCCATTACAGATCCCTGTCTTGGATGGGAAAAAACTGAGAAACTGATTTATGATCTTGCCGAGCTATGGTAAATAAAAAGTGATAGAGCATCAAACACTCTATCACTTTTCTCTTTTTTCTTTTTAAATTATGATTTTATGCGCATCCGCAATATTCCGTTTTGAATAGATAAACACTGCATCTTTTTCTTTCAAAATCATAGAACCATTTGGTATCAATGCTTTCTCCCCTCTACGGACCATAATAATCAGCGTCTGTCTGGAAATATCCAGATCCTTGATAGCATGTCCTACCCACGGATGACGGTCATGCAGAATAATTTCTTTTAATGTAATTCCAATATCACCGCCGCCGCTCTCCGCCCCAAGAATAATGGAATCTCCCAGACAGATCTCAATATCTCCCCGGGGCACGATCGTCTCTCCATCTCTCTGGATTACTGCCAATATCAACCCCGGCGGTAGGGGCAGTTCCATAACCTTTTTTTTGATCCACGGATGTCCTTCGTTTATATTCAACCGAATAAACTTTAATTCTTCCTCCATCAGATAATCCATAGAATTTTTCATGATCGTATACTGCTCCACAAATCCGGCGGAAAGAATACCGGTTGGAATCGCCACCATTCCGACACCCAAAAATGTGATCACAATTCCAAAAATTTTTCCTGCAAAAGTAATCGGATAGATATCTCCGTATCCTACGGTCAACAGGGTAGAAACTGACCACCAGAAACCGGAAAAGGCATTTTTAAACACTTCCGGCTGGGCTTCATGCTCCAATCCGTACATACACAAAGAGGATGCTGTCATCAGTATAAAAATAATAAAAACAGAGGATAATATCTGATCCTTTTTTCTCTTCAGTACATCTCCGATCACATTCAATGCGTCATAATATGCATTTATCCGAAACAGACGCAGGATTCTGACCACCCGGAACATACGGAATGCCACGATTCCCGCCGGGAAAAACACCGGCAGATAAAAGGGCAGAAACGACAACAGATCTACAATACCATTAAAAGATAAAACATATTTTACCCTCGCCTTTTTGACACTGACCTTTGGATACAAGTATTCTGCCGTCCACAGCCGCAATGCATATTCTACCGTAAATCCAACGACAGTAATGCCTTCTATAATTCCGATCATCCTTGTATATTCGTCAGACACATCGAAGGTTGCAAAAATAGCCAGAAACAAGTTGAGCAGAATTGCAACTGTAATCAACACATCAAATAATTTACTCCAAAAATCTCCGGCATAACCGATTTGTATAATATCAAAAATTCTTTCCTTCTTTTTTGACAACATGACCCTGTTCCCAATCTTTTCATATCGTGATTATTTGCAGATCACAAATAACTGCTTTTTTATCATATCACGGTACCTTCTCAGAAACAAGCATCAATCATGATATCTCCTGATCACAGATGAAACAAGGAGCGCCCTCTCCCCGAAGGACGCTCCTTTTCCAAAAGACTAAAACAGATAAATGATATATGTTTAAATAATTGCTGATGCGATTGGGAGAAATCCTACCAAAACAACAAATGACAATACAACGAATATCA
>CAYRZL010000055.1:0-18499 GCA_964428795.1 uncultured Lachnospiraceae bacterium
TCCAGGAAGAAGATGGAAAAAGCAGGGGCATCGTTGGAGAAATCCGGCGGTGCTTTCTGCAAAATAAAAGATAATTTTTTTTAGATTTATATTGACAAAAGCAGAACTCGTTGCATTAAAATGGGAAGATATAGACTATAAAGCAAATACACTAACTGTATGCAGGTCAGAAAAGTTTAATAGAAAGACAAAAGAGTTTTTTATTTCCACAACGAAAAATGATAAAATTAGAGTTATCCCATTAACAAAGGAAATGAAGGATGTTTTTTTACAGGTTAAAAAGACCGAATTACAATACGGGTATTTGGGAGAATATGTGTTCCAAAATGAATCTGGGCGCATTCATGCTCCTAGAGTTTCAGGGCTTGTGAAATCAAAAACAAAATCTAAAGATTTTCCTGTAACAAAAAGTATACATGCGATAAGACGAACTTTGAACTCCAATTTAATATGTATGGGTGTTCCGAGAACGGTAGCCGCAGCCATTTTGGGGCATTCTGAAGAAGTAAACGAAAAAAATTACACATATGATGTCTCTACATATGAACAGAAACATGAATATATTAAGGAAGCTGGAAAGATTTTGTGATTATCCCTTTGATAACTTTTTTGATAATTTTGATAACTTTGCTGTCTAAAACCGCATAAATACATACTTTTCATAATGAATGGCGGGTTCAAATCCCCCATCTCCGTATCAAGAACAGAGTTGTTTCGGTGGAGGGATGACTCTATTTTTTGTTGCCAGGCATGCGAAAAAAGCTCCGGCGGAGGTTTCTTTTCGTTGGACTGTTTCAATGTGTTAAAGCATAGTTATTTATATAGCAGCATGTCTTAAAGGGAGAAGACCTTGGAAAGTCCTTGCAGTAAACACAAATGTCTGCTATAGAAAAACACATGTTTTAATTCTTTATGGAAACTGCGGGCAGCAGTTTTTCACATAAAAATAAAAAGCAAAGGTGAGAGAGTATGGAATTGTTGAATAAGATCGTATCAGCAGTGGATACTGCTGTGTGGGGACCGGTCATGCTGATCCTGCTGGTAGGAACCGGCGTGTTTCTTACTATTCGCACAAGAGCGCTTTCCTGGAGAAATCTGGGATACGCCATTAAGAGTACGTTGAGCAAGGAAGCAAGGACAACAAACCGCGGAACGGGAGATGTATCTCCTTTTTCTGCTCTGATGACTGCACTGGCAGCAACGATTGGAACCGGAAATATCGTAGGTGTGGCGACCGCCATGGTGGCAGGCGGACCCGGAGCGTTAGTCTGGATGTGGATTTCCGCTTTGTTCGGACTGACCTCCAAGTTCAGCGAGTGTATGCTGGCGATCAAATACAGGGAGGTCAATGAAAAAGGCGAGATTGCCGGAGGACCCATGTATACCATGAAAAAAGCGCTGAAAAATAAGAAGTTCGGCAGTGCTTTGGGATGGCTGTTTGCATTATTTGCAGTCATTGCATCCTTCGGTATCGGAAATATGACCCAGGCAAATGCGATAGCATCTTCCATGAATGAGACATTTGGCTTTTCTCCGATCATCATTGGTGTGATACTGACCGTATTTTCATTGATCATTATCATCGGCGGCATCAAATCCATCTCTAAGATTTCGTCTGTGGTTGTACCGCTAATGGCAATTTTCTATGTGATTGCGGCGCTTATTGTTATTTTTGGAAATATTTCCGGACTGCCGGCAGGCGTAAAACAGATTTTTGTAATGGCATTTTCTTTCCGGTCTGTGACGGGCGGTATGCTTGGAGCAATCGTAGCCTCCATGAGTAATGCGGTACGTTTCGGTGTGGCAAGAGGATGTTTTTCCAATGAGGCAGGTATGGGTTCTGCGGCGATCACTGCTGCAGCAGCCACCACGGATCATCCGGTGCGTCAGGCATATATCAATATGACCGGAACATTTTGGGACACGCTGGTAGTATGTACGATTACGGGACTTGCCATTGCAGGCTCCGGCGTAATTGGAACGACAGCAGTTACGGGCGTGGGAACTTACAATCTGATGAATGAGCATACGTTGGAAATTGTGACGGAAGAAAATGGAAAAGTAGTAAACAAGGCTTATGATATGGCGTATGACGAAGCTGCAAATACGGTAAGCCTGAGAAGCGGACAAACCGAATTGTCTCTGACGCCATTCCCGGCGGATGCATATGAAAAACTCCAGGAAGGACCTGCGTCATGTGAGACTTCTTTTTCAGAAGGAGCGCCGGCAGGAACATGGACGGACGGAAGCGGAAATGCATATATTTTTGACTCAGATGGCACATATACATATGAGGAAGCTTACACGGGCTCTGCGCTGACGATTCAGGCATTCCGCACGGTGCTTGGAAACGTGGGAGCATGGCTTGTGACCATAGGTATTGCCTTGTTTGCTTTTTCCACGATCTTGGGATGGGAATACCATGGTGAGAAGGCGTTTGAGTATCTGTTTAAAGGACCAAGATTTAATATGATATACCGGGTATTCTTCTCGCTGATCGTATATGTAGGAGCTACCGTGTCACTGAATCTTGTCTGGAACTTTTCAGATATCGCAAATGCACTGATGGCGATTCCGAACCTGATCTGTCTGTTAATACTCAGCAAAGAGATTGCCAAAGACATGCGGGATTTCCAGGTAGTATTAAAAAAGGAAAAATCTGAGAGACAGGCTGCCGGACATAAAAGCTGAACATAACCGGGATTAAAGTTACATAACTTTGTTCATCTGACGCAAACAAAGATTAGAAAACATTACCAAATGTTACCGTTGACACCCCCGCATATTTCGTGCTAAAACGGAGATAATCAATGGAAAAGGGAAAGGGGTTTTGACAATGTTGGCATTATCGCAGGCGCAGGTGGGAAGTACAGAAACCATTAAATGGAATTGCTGTAATTTTGCAAACGGGGTGTTGGAATCTGAGTATGGAATGACCCCGGGCGCAGAGATTGAAGTGATTGGTTCTTTCTATGGAAATGTGATCGTAAGAGTTGGTGATGTGGTTTTGGCATTGACCAAGGATTTGGCGGACAGAGTGAAAATTTAGGGTAAATGGCAACTGTTCAGAACAGTTAAAACACGCAGATTTAAAGTGCGGACTGCCATGATGTGTGAATTGCAATGAGAAAGTTTTTCATCTGTATCGGTTTGTTTGCAAGATAAAGGATAAAAGGATACAATGTATAAAAAAACAGGAAATTTGTCTGCGTAAATTTGATGCAGACTGTAACAAACAGACAGGTTTAGAAAGGATGAAGATATGCAGAAAATAACACTTGGAATAGATGGCATGAGCTGCGGGATGTGTGAGTCTCATGTGAATGACACCATCCGAAAAAATTTTGAGGTAAAGAAGGTTACTTCATCACACACAAAGAATGAGACTGTGATTCTCACAGAGATTGATCTGGATGAGGAGAAGCTGAAGGAGGCAATCGGTGCTACCGGATATCAGGTGGTATCCATATCCAGGGAACCCTATGAGAAAAAAGGATTATTTGGGAGGCGGAAATAAAAATATCGGCAGGTCTGTGAATAAGTCACAGCACATGCCCTTTTTTTCGGTATGTTCTTGCCGGCATGCCGGTTTCTTTTTTGAAAACCCGGCAAAAAGCACAGTATTTTTCCGGATAGGAAATGAGCTGGGTGCCTTCATTATCATACAGAGTGAAGATCATCCCGGTCAACGTATGAAAGTGCCGCAGTAAATCTTCCAGTTCTTTTTTGTTATAATTCAATTTTGCCATATCGTTCTCCCCTTAAGTCATTTTTGTTCATAGTATGAGAACAGTATATATGAAAAAAGGAGAAAAAACGATATGAATTTACAGTTTTGTATATGAAATTGACTATTCTTTTTTCCCCCGCATGAGTAAAATAAGATGCATAGAGAGTGTGGAGGTGCTCAGAGTGAAACAAGAAGTAATGGTTGATATGACAGAGGGAAGGATCGTTCCGCAGATTTTAAAATTTGCAATGCCGATCTTGCTGGGTTTGATTTTTCAGCGAATTTACAATTTTGCGGATTCTTACATCGTAGGTCATTTTCTGGGGGATAGCGCTCTTGCGGCAGTCAGCGTGGCAGGTGTCGGTATGTATCTGGTATTTTCGCTGATCATTGGTCTTACGACAGGCGTCAGTGTGGTCATGTCCCAATATTATGGCGCAAAAAAAGAAGAACAGGTAGCAGAAACCTTTTTTTCTTCTATATATATTGCTCTTGGAATGACGGTTCTGGTGACTGCTGCGGGTCTTACATTGTCGAAACCGCTGCTGATTTTACTGCAAACACCGGAGGATATCCTGGCGGAAGCGGATCTCTATTTGAAAATCATATGCGGCGGCTGCATCGGAACGATGCTGTATAACTGGATTTCTGCGGTGCTTCGTTCCTTGGGAAATTCTGTGATTCCGTTGGTGTTTCTTGGATTTTCCAGCGCATTGAATGTGGCGTTTGATGTGCTGTTTGTAGCGGTAATCCCGTTTGGAGTTGGCGGAGCCGCAGCCGCCACTGTTCTGGCGCAGGCGTTATCCGGAGCGGCGTGTCTGTTCTATGCATGGAAAATTTTGCCTATGTTGCGGCTTCGCAGAGAACGGTTAAGACTAAACAGGTATATAGGCAAACAGATGCTGGTATATGGACTTCCGGCAGCATTGCAGATGAGTATTATCTCGGTATCGGATATGACACTGCAGGCTGTGGTCAATACATATGGAACCGCACTGGTCGTTGCCTACGGTGTGTGTATCAAGATGGAGGGGCTGGGTATGCAGATCGGAGATGCGCTTGGAACTGCGTTGGGTACGTTTGCCGGACAAAACGCAGGCGCAAAAAATATACCCCGCATCAAAGAGGGTTTTCGCAGGACATTTTTGATTAATGCCATTGGTTATGCCGCTATATCTCCGATCATATTTGTGTTGGCGCCATGGATCATGAGGATATTTACCGACAATGAGGCTTCGATTCAATACGGGGTGGAGTATATGCGTATCTTTGCACCGTTTCTTATCGGCGTTGGGACATTAAACCTGTTCCATAATTTGCTGCGTGCGGTGGGAGATGTGAGGATGACCATCTGGATGGGGATCAGTGAAGTCATTACCCGAATCGGATTTGCATTTTTGTTCTCGCTGTTCTGGGGATATCATGGTCTTTGGTGGGTATCTCCGCTCACATGGTGCTGCGCGGCAGCTCTGGGGGGCATCCGGTATCTGAGCGGAAGATGGAAAGGTAAAATTGAAACGATATAAAGGATCCCGGGGTCAGGAGTTGACCTTCGGGATCTTTCCCATGTTCTTCTCTTTGGGGGATTTCTGTTCCCGATAGCGGGGCAGTGAAACGAGTCCCAGTTTTTCGTAAACAGATCCCAGATACCGATCATATAACTTGACAATAAGACCAATAAAAATCGCTGCTGCAAGTGTTCCCTCCCGAACGCCTATGATGGAATGCGTAAAAATCAGGGAAATGGACACCGCAATGGCTACCTGAATGCAGTCAAAAGCGATCTTAACCTTGCTGAATTCGATATAATATACCTTTGCTATGGTATCCAGCAAACCGTCAGAGGCAACCATGGTCACCGAGGCCCGCACTTCAATGTTCAGACCAAAAGTGATAGTGAACATGCTGATAACGCAGAGCACCCACTGGACCGCATAATTTGGAGGATCAATATTTCGGATGACTGCAACCCAGAAATCTACAAAATAACCAAAGATGACCGTGCTTACGATCTGGAGCAGGTCAAACAAACGAAAGTTTTTTCTTAAAATTAAAAATTGAATAAACAGAAAAATCAACTGCACAATGATTGTGAACTGACCTAATGTGAGCTGTGTAAAAATCTGGCTTAACACATAAGGAACACTGGAAATGGTGGAAACACCAAGGTTTGATTTTGTGGATAGAGCAATGCCGAGGGCAATGATAAACAGCCCGATAAAAAAGTATATAAAACGTTTTCCGTATTCTTTTGCAGACACATTTTCACCTCTTTTGAAAAGATTCTTACAGATTATGATACATTTTCCTTTTGAAAAATGCAAATGCTTTTGAAAAATACACGTGGCTTTTGAAAAATACACGTCGGCTACTTGACTTTTTCGTTCATGGAGTTTATATATCCAGAGGGAGAAAAAATGATGAAAACACATTCGTTACAAATAGATTTAACAAAGGATAAAATATTAAAATCCATCCTGCTGTTTGCACTGCCGATTCTGATCTCCAACTTTTTTCAGCAGTTGTATAATACGGTAGACACCATGATCGTAGGAAATTTTCTGGGAGAGACCTCGCTGGCTGCCATTGGCGCCAGCAGTTCCATCTATGATCTGATGGTGGGATTTTCCCTGGGTGTGGGAAATGGAATGAGTATCGTAGTGGCGCGCAGCTTTGGGGCGGAGGATGAGGAAAAACTGAAGCAGTCCGTAGCGGGATCCGTGGTGGTAGGTGCATTTTTGACAGCGGCGATCATGCTGGCGGGATATTTTGGCTTACATCCATTATTGCATCTATTGAATACGCCGGATGCGATTCTGGAAGAATCCTATTCCTACATTATCAAAATAGCCCTTTTTGTGGGTGTTATGTTTGCCTATAATTTGTGTGCCGGGCTGCTTTGCGCTATCGGAAACAGCTTTATGCCGCTGATTTTTCTGGTTATATCGTCTGTGCTGAATGTCTGTCTGGATCTGCTTTTTATCGGACAGCTCGGATGGGGGATTCCGGGGGCGGCTGTCGCTACGGTGATTGCGCAGGGCGTATCTGCGGGACTGTGTATCGTTTATCTGTTTAAAAAGACGCCGCTGCTGATTCCAAAAAAAGCGCATTTCAGACCGCAGGCATCCGTGTATAAAGAGCTGGTGGGACAGGGATTGTCCAACGGACTGATGCACGCCATTGTCACTTCGGGAACGGTAGTGCTGCAGCGATCCATCAATACATTGGGTGAGCTGACCATTGCAGGACATGTGACGGCGAGAAAAATGAATTCCTTTATGCTTATGCCCTCCGTGACAGTGGGAGCTGCCCTTTCCACTTTCGTGTCACAAAATTATGGCGCGGACAAGAGAGAACGCATTATCAAAGGCGTAAAGACCGGATTTCTGCTTCAGATCGGCTGGGGAATCATAGCAACGATATTGATGATTCTCTTTTCGAGGTATCTGGTGGGACTGATATCCGGTTCCGGGGAAACGCTGGTGCTGGATAACGGTTCCCGCTACATGATCGTGTCATCTCCCTTCTATGCGGTAGTCGGAATCCTTTTTATCCTGCGCAATTCCCTGCAGGGATTGGGAAAGAAGATTTTGCCGCTGATTTCCAGCGTCATAGAATTGGCGGGAAAATTTGTATTTTCACTGGTCTTTGTGCCAATGCTGGGTTATACTGGTGTTATTATCTGTGAGCCGATCATCTGGTGCATTATGGCTGCACAGTTGTGGTTTTCTTTTTATCATAATCCTTATATCAGATGTGAGAGAACCGAGCGAGTCTTGAATAAATGCGGAGAAAGAAATGGAACGTAAAATCTTAAAGAACAAATTATTTTTATATGCTACAGAATTTTTTGCAGGCATGTCTGTTATGGCGGTGGAGCTTGGCGCCAGCCGCCTGCTGGCGCCATACTTCAGTTCTTCCCAGATCGTATGGACGATCATCATTGCCACAATCATGATAGCAATGGCGCTTGGAAATGTGTGGGGAGGACGTATGGCGGATAAGGATCCGAATCCGGATAAGCTGTATGTGCGTATTCTGATTGCCGCAGTCTGGACAGCCGCCATCCCGTTTCTCGGGAAATATGTGATCATCGGTGTGTCGGCGGTGCTGGCATTATTTGTTCAGAGCAACTTCCTTGTGTGGGCATCCTTTGTGTCCTGCATGATCATTTTTGTGTTTCCGCTTTTACTGCTGGGCACGGTGACGCCGTCACTGGTCAAATACACTACGGAAAATCTGACAGACAATGGCAAGACAGTAGGCACGCTGGGGGCATTGAACACCATCGGTAGTATCATCGGTACATTCACACCCACGTTTGTCACAATTCCATCGGTAGGAACATCGGTTACATTCCTGATATTTTCGGGAATCATGCTGGCGATCGCATTGATATATCTGATAGCAAGCAGGGCAAAAATCAAACAGTGTATGATTGCCATTATCCTGTATATCGTATTTTGCGTGGCGGGGCATTCCGGCAGCTTTGCTTTTTGGGAGGATCAACTGGTTTATGAGGATGAATCTATTTATAATTACCTGCAGGTGAAAGAGACAGATACCAGTGTGATCTTATCCACCAACGTGTTGTTTGGGGTGCAGTCCATTATGATGAAGGAAGGCGGACTTACGGGCATGTATTATGATTATGCCATGGCGGCCCCTTTCCTGGCGGGCAAAGAAGCGGAGGATGAAGTAAATGTGCTGATTTTGGGACTTGGTACGGGTACTTATGCGTCTCAGTGCACCAGATATTTTCCAAATTCCAATATCGAAGGCGTGGAGATCGATGAGAAGATTGCAGATCTGTCCAGCGAATATTTTGGTCTGCCGGACAGCGTGAAGGTGTCGGTATATGACGGGCGTGCCTATCTGGATGCGGCAGATGAGATTTATGATGTGATCATGGTGGATGCGTATCAGGATATCACCATTCCCTTTCAGATGTCATCCGTGGAGTTCTTTACGCTTGTGCGTGATCACTTAAAGGAAGATGGAGTTATGGTGGTAAATATGAATATGGTTTCCGATAAAAAAGGTTCCATAAACGAGTATCTGTCAGATACCATAGCCAGCGTATTTCCTTCCGTTGCCACGGTAAAGGTCAAAGGCGGAACCAATAAAGAGCTGTTCGCTTCTATGAATAAAGACATGTTGGATAATCTGGAAACGACCAGGATGCAGATCGCAGATGAACAGTTGTATGACATGATGAGAACGGTTTCAAAAGAGCTGGAAGTGTATGAAAAAGGAACCTGCATTTTGACAGATGACAAAGCCCCGGTGGAAGTGCTGGGTATGAGAGTCATTGATGAACTGATCTCCGATGAACTGACCTATTATCGGGGAATCTTCGACGAGCGCGGCTTGAAAGGTCTTTTGGATGAACTGATGTAACATTATTTTTTGTTGTGAAACGGTTAAAAATACGCTATACTTATTATGCTTATAGGCATTTTTATAAAAACAATATAGAAAGGAAGCGGTTTTGTTATGATGCGAATCGGTATTTTGACCAGCGGCGGCGATTGTCAGGCATTGAATGCGGCAATGCGGGGCGTAATAAAGGGTCTCAGTGAGAACGTGGACGAGCTGGAAGTATATGGTTTCTATGATGGATATAAGGGATTGATTTATGGGAATTACAGATTACTCACATCTGTGGATTTCTCCGGTATTTTGACAAAAGGCGGTACCATTCTGGGAACTTCCAGACAGCCATTCAAGCTTATGCGTACACCGGATGAGAACGGTTTGGATAAAGTGGAGGCAATGACACAGACTTATTATAAGCTGCGTCTGGATTGCCTTGTGATCCTCGGCGGAAACGGTACACAGAAAACTGCGAATCTGCTGAGAGAGGAAGGGCTGAATGTCATTCATTTGCCAAAAACCATTGATAATGATATTTACGGAACGGATGTGACATTTGGCTTCCAGAGCGCGATCAATATCGCTACGGAAGCGATCGATTGTATTCATACTACAGCGGCCTCCCACAACCGCGTATTTATCGTGGAGGTTATGGGGCATAAGGTAGGCTGGCTGACCTTGTATGCGGGTATTGCCGGCGGCGCAGACATCATTCTGATTCCGGAAATTCCTTATGATATAGATAAAATTGTTGCGGCGATCGAAAAGAGAAGCAAGCAGGGAAAAGGATTTACCATTCTGGCGGTAGCAGAGGGAGCGATTTCCAATCAGGATGCAAAGCTTTCCAAGAAAGAACTGAAAGAAAAGAGAAAGAACAGCAAATATCCGTCCGTATCCTATGATATCGCAGATGAGATTCAGAAAAAATGCGGCGTGGAGGTGCGCGTTACTGTTCCGGGGCATACCCAGCGGGGCGGCAGCCCATGCCCATATGACCGCGTGCTTTGTACCAGACTTGGAGCGGCAGCAGCAAAGCTGATCATCAAGGGAGAGTTTGGATACATGGTAGGTATGGTGAATGGTGAGACCAAAAAAGTGCCATTGGCAGATGTGGCAGGCAAGCTGAAGATGGTAGATCCCAATTCCAAGATTATCAAAGAGGCAAAATATACCGGTATCAGCTTTGGCGATTAGGTAACAGAGAAAGGATGATCCGTCCATGTCATATACAGCACTATATCGAAAGTACCGTCCCGGTGAATTTGAACATGTCAAGGGACAGGATCATATTGTAACTACATTAAAAAATCAGATTGCGGCGGAACGCATCGGACATGCTTATCTGTTCTGCGGCACCAGAGGTACGGGAAAGACTACCATTGCGAAGCTGTTTGCGAAAGCGGTAAACTGTGAGCATCCGGTGGACGGAAATCCCTGCGGACAGTGTGCCTCCTGCAAGGCAATTGCATCCGGCGCTTCCATGAATGTGATTGAGATCGATGCGGCTTCCAACAATGGTGTGGATAATATTCGTGATATCAGAGAACAGGTGGAATATTCTCCGACACAGGGAAAATACAAGGTGTATATCATCGATGAGGTGCATATGCTGTCCATAGGGGCATTTAATGCACTGTTAAAGACCCTGGAGGAACCGCCTTCCTACGTCATTTTTATTCTGGCTACCACGGAGGCGCACAAGATACCCATTACGATCCTGTCCAGATGTCAGCGTTATGATTTCCGCAGGATCACCATCGATACGATCACAGACCGTATGCGTGAGCTGATGGAGCAGGAGAAGATTGAGGTGGAGGAGCGAGCGCTGCGTTATATAGCAAAAGCGGCAGACGGTTCCATGCGTGATGCATTAAGCCTGTTAGATCAGTGTATTGCTTTTTTCCTGGGACAAAAGCTGACCTATGAAAATGTTCTGGAAGTGCTTGGGGCAGTGGATACGGAAGTGTTCGGACACCTTCTGCGCAATATTGCGGCGGGGGATGTGAATGGGTGCGTTCGGGTGCTGGAGGACCTTGTGATCCAGGGCAGAGAGCTGGGACAGTTTGTGACGGATTTTATATGGTATCTGCGCAATCTGCTTCTGGCAAAAAGCTCTGCACAGATGGAAGACGTGCTGGATATGTCGGCGGAAAATCTGGCTGTTTTGAAAGAGGAAGCTGCACTGGTTGACAGTGAAGTGTTTATGCGCTATATCCGTGTGTTTTCAGAGCTGGCAAATCAGATCAGGTATGCGTCTCAGAAGCGGGTGCTCATTGAGATTGCATTGATAAAATTATGTAAACCTGCCATGGAGAAGTCTGTGGATTCCCTCTATGACAGGGTGGAGCGTCTGGAACGACAGTTGGCAGAGGGCGTTGTCGTCCCTGCAGGAACAGCCGGAAGTAATGCCGCAGGGTATGATGGCGGCAAAGCGGGAGCAGGAGGAACGAAAGCCGCCGGCGGAAGCGATAATCTTTCCGAAGGCAGAAAGCCGCAGCTTCCAAAGGCGCTTACTGAGGACATCAGACAGGTAGTGAAAAACTGGAACTCTATCCGAGCGGATTTGCCCGACAACATCATGCGTACTTATTTGAAGCCTGCACATTTATCTCTGGCAGGAGATGACCGGCTCATGGTAGTTCTGGAAGATGAGATGGCGGCTTCCTATATAACGGAAGAAAAACGTCAGGAGCTGGTGCGGCATGTGTCGGACAGAATTGGAAAAGAGATTGACATATTGATACAGACAAATGAATCCGGCAGACCCTTTGACGAATCTTATGTGGATTTGGAGAAATTGCAGGATTTACTTGGAATGGAAATAGAAGTGGAGGATGAATAAATGGCAAAAAGAGGAGGATTTCAGGGCGGCATGCCGGGAAACATGAATAATCTGATGAAGCAGGCGCAGAAGATGCAGCGTCAGATGGAGGAGGCTCAGAAAGAGCTTGAGACAAAAGAGATCACAGCAACAGCAGGCGGCGGCGCAGTGGAGGTTACTGTGTCCGGTAATAAGGAGATCACGAAGATCAAGCTGGCTGAAGAGGTGGTGGATCCGGATGATATTGAAATGCTGGAGGATCTGATCATGGCAGCGGTGAATGAAGCAATTCGCCAGATGGAAGAGTTCTCTCAGCAGTCCATGTCCAAAATTACCGGCGGACTCGGCGGCATGGGCGGAGGCTTCCCGTTCTAATGGATTACTACAGCAGTCAGATCAGTCAACTGATCGAGGAATTATCTTCGCTGCCCGGTATCGGAAGCAAATCCGCACAGCGGCTTGCCTTTCATATATTAAATATGCCGGTGGAGCGGGTGGAAAAATTATCGCAGGTCATAGTTGACGCAAGGAAGAAAGTGCGCTATTGTAAAACGTGTTTCACGTTGACAGATGATGAGGAATGCCCCATTTGCAGAAATGAGGGCAGGGATCATAAGGTTATTATGGTGGTTGAGAATACCAGAGATTTGGCGGCTTATGAAAAAACCGGCAAGTATGAGGGTGTTTACCATGTGCTGCATGGAGCTATCTCGCCCATGCTCGGTATAGGGCCAAATGATATCCGTTTAAAGGAACTGATGCAGCGGCTGCAGGGAGATGTGGACGAGGTGATCATCGCCACAAATTCCAGTCTGGAGGGAGAGACGACAGCCATGTATATCAGCAAGCTGATCAAACCTACCGGAATCCGTGTATCCAGAATCGCCAGCGGTGTACCGGTAGGCGGGGATTTAGAATACATAGACGAGGTGACTTTACTGCGTGCTCTGGAAGGCCGCGTGGAAATTTAAGGAGGAAAAGATGAACACATTAGAATTACAGCAGACAGCCGTTGAAATTCGTAAGGGAATTATCGAAGCTGTCCACAGTGCAAAGTCCGGACATCCGGGCGGATCTCTGTCCGCGGCAGAGATTTTTACAACTTTGTATTTTGATGAGATGAATGTGGACCCGGAAAATCCAAAAGACCCGAATCGGGATCGTTTTGTATTGTCCAAAGGTCATGTGGCGCCGGGGCTTTACTCCACATTGGCTCAGAGGGGCTTCTTCCCGAAGGAGGATCTGACTACGCTGCGCCACATCGGTTCCTATTTGCAGGGACATCCGGATATGAAGCATATCCCGGGTGTGGATATGTCAAGCGGCTCTCTGGGACAGGGATTTTCCGCAGCAGTAGGTATGGCTCTGGCAGCAAAGCTGGACGGTGCGGATTATCGTGTGTATTCTCTGGCGGGAGACGGTGAGATTCAGGAGGGGCAGATATGGGAAGCTGCCATGTTCGCAGGACACCGCAAGCTGGATAATCTGGTTCTTTTTGTAGATAATAACGGATTGCAGATTGACGGAAATATCGCTGACGTGTGCTCTCCTTATCCGATTGATAAAAAGTTTGAGGCATTTAATTTCCATGTGATCTGCATTGACGGAAATGATTTTGATCAGATCCGGGCAGCTTTGAAAGAGGCAAGGGAGACAAAAGGCCGGCCCACTGCAATTATTGCGTCGACTGTAAAAGGAAAAGGCGTATCCTTCATGGAAAACAATGCAGGCTGGCATGGCAAAGCGCCGAATGATGAAGAGTATGCCATTGCAATGCAAGACTTAAAGAAAGCAGGTGAAGCATTATGTCAGAAGTAAAGAAAATCGCGACAAGAGACAGCTATGGCAATGCTTTGGTTGAGCTTGGAAAAGAACATGAGAATCTGGTAGTGTTGGATGCGGATCTGGCAGGAGCTACCAAGACCGGAACCTTTAAAAAAGTATTTCCGGAGCGTCACATTGACTGCGGTATTGCCGAGGCGAATATGGCAGGTATCGCGGCAGGCCTTGCCACCTGCGGAAAAATCCCGTTTATGAGCTCTTTTGCAATGTTTGCAGCAGGACGTGCTTTTGAACAGGTGCGTAATTCCATCGGATACCCGCACCTGAATGTAAAGATCGGTGCAACGCATGCGGGTATTTCTGTAGGCGAGGATGGCGCTACCCATCAGTGCAATGAGGATATTGCGCTTATGCGGATGATTCCGGGTATGGTTGTCATCAATCCGTGTGATGACGTGGAAGCCCGGGCAGCGGTAAAAGCGGCATTTGAATATGTCGGACCTGTATATCTGCGTTTTGGCAGACTGGCAATCCCGGTGATCAATGATGAGGATAATTACAAATTCGAGATTGGAAAAGGCATCGTCATGAAGGAAGGTACGGACGTTACGATCTTTGCAACGGGTCTGTGCGTGGGCGAGACACTGGAAGCAGCGAAACGTCTGGAAGAAGACGGTATTCATGCAGAGGTGGTCAATATCCATACGATCAAACCGATCGACAGGGAATTGATTCTGGCATCTGCTGCAAAGACAGGAAAAGTAGTGACCGTGGAGGAGCATTCTGTCATTGGCGGTCTTGGCAGCGCAGTGTGCGATGTGCTCAGTGAACAGGCGCCGACAAAGGTGATGAAGATCGGCATCAATGATGTGTTTGGCGAATCCGGTCCGGCAGCAGGCCTGATCAAAAAATATGGACTGGATGCAGAAAGTATCTACAAAAAAGTCAAAGCATATGTATAAAAACGGAAAAACAGACATGTAAATGGGCTGCGGCAAAAAATGCAGCAGCCTTTTTTGAAATATATTGTAGAATCCTGCGTTTTTCCTCGTCAGATTCCGCCAAAAAATCAAACATTTTTGTGTTACTTTTTTCTCGAATATTTGCCAGTTGATAACAGGGAAAAGAAGGAGGAGCATAAAATGTTGGAAATTAAATATGGTAATCCTGGGCAGCAGGAAGAAATGGAATTGCCGAAAAACATTCGGCAGATCGGAACACCCGGACAGAAGCATAAGGTTTACATAGAGGATTATGTTTATACGTATGTGCATCAGTTCCTTGCGGGAGGGGAATCTACGGAATTGCGGGCAGCGGTTCTTCTTGGTAAATGTGTATGCAAGAGGGATCGCGTTTATACCTTTGTCAGTGGGGCAGTGGCATGTGAGCCGGAATTTTGGCAGGAAAATGCAGGTTCCAAAGAAGAAGATAAAGCCCGATTGTATCAGACAATAAAAACGTATTTCAGTGAATTGGACATTTTGGGATGGTATCTCTATGAACCTGGCAGCGAATTACAGATTCGGGATGAGATTCAGGACTTTTATCTGAGAAATCGGGGACGGGGAACGGGACTGCTTTATTATGCGGATCCGACTATGGCGATGGAGCAGGTTTTCATGCTTGAGCAGGACAAGCTGCAGGATGTGGGCGGATTTTATATTTTTTATGAAAAAAATCCCCAGATGCAGGAATACATGGTCTCCGTAAAAGAGGACGAAAAAAGGGAGAAAAAATCATTTCTGTTCTGGAAAAATGAACTTGAAGAGGATTATTTTGGTGAAGAGGAACAAAAAAGTGGTTCCGAACCGGCGGAGCAGGTAAAGGAGGAAAAGCAGCCAAAACAGATGAAGCGTCTGAAGGACGATAAAACGAAGCAGCATATTCAAAAGCAGATCATCCAGACACGAAAACAGATCAATCGGGAACAGCGTGGGAAAAATACGACTGACGGGAAAACAAACCGTAATGCTCTCGTATATGCCGCCTGTGTGGCTTTGCTTGTTCTGGTCAGTGCGGTGGGCATTACCCAGATCAGTAATTATCAGAGCATGAAGAGTTTAGAGCAGGCGATCCAGGTACTGTCCGGAGCGGTGGATAATACAAAGGATATGCCGTCTGCGGGAATGCTGATGAATGAAACACAATCTACGGATGAGACAGTATCTGCACCCCCTGAGAGACCGGATTCGGATGTGGAAACGGGTGTTTCGGGCACAGATACTGGTCTGGATACGGAGGCGGATTCAGGAAATGAGGCGGATTTGAATGCAACTGAACCGACGGAAAATGAAACGGGTGAAGAGAAAACAACAGAAACCTCCGCAGAGGTGGCAGATTATCTGGACCAGGGTTATTATATTGTACAGCAGGGGGACAGCATTGCAAAAATAAGTAAAAAAATATACAACTCTCTTGATATGGTAGATGCAATATGTGAAAAAAACGGAATCCAAAAGACTGATCTGATATTTGCCGGGCAAAAAATAGAGCTGCCTTAATTTAAGAGAATATTTATTTTGAAAACAGGTAAGAGTGTGCTATACTGAACCATATATCGATTTCAAAAGCTGTTGCGTATGCAACAGAATTTAAATAGAGGTGGATCATGGCAGACCGGAAGTTTCGAAATATAGATTTGAAAAGTATTGATTATGATTGGGATGAGATCAATCAGAGAACGGGATTGTATAGGAAAAGAGTGTTTCGCCGCATTGTCCTTATTGTGATTGCGGCTGTGCTGGTATTTTGTGTATGCTTTTTGCTTAGCCAGTTGGTGTCATTTAACGGTTATAAAGAGAGAGATACACTTTCACAGGCAAATTCCGTGGCATCTCATTTTGAAAATTTTGAAGGAAACATTTTAAAATACAGCAATGACGGCGCTTATTACATGGACGCACAGGGAAATATGATCTGGAATCAGACGTTTGAAATGAATCAGCCTATGGTGGAGATATGCGAGGGCTTTGCCGCATTTGCAGATCAGGATGGAAAAGATATTCTTATTATGGATACCACCGGGCTGCAGGGAACCATAGAAACGGGTATGGAGATCAAAGAGATCAGTGTGGCAAACCAGGGTACGGTTGCGGTGCTCATGGAACAGGATTCCGTCAGCTATCTGGCACTTTATGACAGAGACGGACGTCAGTTGGCGCAGGGCGCTTTACATATGGAAAACAGTGGTTATCCGTTGGATATTGCTCTTTCCAATGATGCGAAAAAATTGTGTGTTTCCATTCTTGACGTAGGCGATGGAACGGTAAAGAGTCTGATCGCGTTTTACAATTTCGGCTCAGTGGGTCAGAATGAAATTGATAATCTGATCGCAAGTTATTCCTATGAGGATACGGTAGTCCCAATCGTAAAATTTTTAGATAATGATAAGATGATTGCATTTGCGGACAACAGCGTTATGATCTTTGAGGGCAGCCAGAAGCCGGATCTGAAAAAAAGCATGGAAGTAGATAAAGAGGTGAAAAGTGTCTTTTGTGAAGATCGGCATTTCGGACTGGTTTTTTCCGGAGAAGAGACGTTGTATGAGGTTGAATTATATGATATGAGCCTGTCAAAACGCAGGACGATTGAGACCGATTTTGATTATGATGAAATATTTATGATGAAAAATGGCGAAATCTGTATGAGAAGTGATACGGAATGTGCCATATACAATCTTTTGGGAAGAGAAAAATTCCGCTATGATTTTGAACAGGACATTTGTGGGGTATTTCCGGAAACAGGCTTGTTTCGGTATACCTTTGTGTTGGAGGATGAGTGGCAGCGGGCGAGGCTGACGCTGCGGAAAGCGAGATAGGTCACATGGAACAAATGATGCAGGCGGTTGGAATAAACTGGTTATTTATTGTGGTGTTGGTTTTGCTGATCATTGGCATTGTGCGCGGGTTTCGCCAGGGATTTTTGAGACTGGTATTTTCGTTGGTGGCAGGTATTTTGCTGATTGTGGTCGTGGCTGTGGCAACTCCGCATATCGGAAATTTTATTGCAGATCAAACGCAGCTGGATGAAAAACTTACTGCCCGGTTTTCGGCGCAGATCGAAGCTCAGGCAGAAGAAGTTATTGCAGAAGGACTGGAAGGAGAATCGGAAGGTCTGGGAGCATTGGGGCTTGTGCTTCCTGTTATACTGGGGGATGAAAATTCTGGAAGCGGCGAGGGCGCAGTTGCGGCGTTGATGGACGAAAGCGGTATCGGAGAGGCTTTGGGCAGCGGGCTCGCGATGCTTGTCATAAAAGGAATTGCGTTTCTTGTGGTGTTGATCATTGGTATTATCGTGTTGTCCTGCATAGGAAGGCTATTGAAAAAAGTAAATAATATCCCTGTGCTTGGGAAAATAAACAGAGGATTGGGCGTTGCTGCGGGACTCTTTGAATCATTGCTGATCGTGTGGGTGTTCTTTGCAGTAGCAGCGTTTTTGAATGCCGGCGGTCTTGCTTCCGGACTGTCAGAAATGATAGAAAATAATATTTTATTATCCTTTCTATATAAAAATAATTTGGTGCTTGCGATTTTGTCATCACTGTTTTAAAAGATTACAGCATAGATGTTGGGGTTACTTTTTGGTATGCCACAACATCTATTTTTTATTGCCAAGCATGCGCAAGAAAGTTCCGGCGGAGGTTTCTTTTCGCAAAAAGAAAATTAAAAAAAATAAAAAAAATTTAAAAAAGTTGTTGACATTGTAAAACCATCGTGATATTATAATCGAGCTGACCGCGAGAGCGGCAACGAACCTTGATAACTGAACAGTGAAATAACCTTGAAAGATTC
>CAYRZL010000056.1:0-18010 GCA_964428795.1 uncultured Lachnospiraceae bacterium
AGTAATGACCTGCTTGATCCAAAGGAAGCTGTTGTAGTTGAGATTGGCGTGAATTAGAATATAAAAATTAAGAAAAAATAATAAAAAGAATGAATGAAAGTGTTTGATTTAGACGAATCAGACACTTTTATTGTATTTTTTGATGGTTTTATTATGCTAAAATGGAATAAGTAAAGGCTAATTTAGGATTGCACAAACAGAAGGCTTGTACTATAATTGCACCATGGAAAGAAACAAAATAAAAACAAACAAAAGGAGATTAACATGAAAAAGAAAATTGTATCTATTATGCTTTGTGCAGCTATGGTAGCAGCTCTTGCAGCAGGATGTGGAAATACCTCGTCAGAAGAAGCATCGGCTGAGGATCCGGCAGTATCTGCTGAGCCGGAAGAAGAAACACCGGTTGACGAAGCGGAAGTATCCGCAGAGCCGGAAGCTGATGCTGAGGTATTTGATGAGACAGAGGTTCAGTTGTTTGCAGCAGCATCTTTGAGCACCGTTTTAGAGGAGATCATCGCTACATATAACGAGACACAGCCCAATGTAACAATTACTGTAAATGCAGACAGTTCAGGAACTCTACTGACTCAGATTGAAGAAGGTTATGAGTGTGACATTTTCTTCTCCGCAGCACAGAAACAGATGAATTCTCTGGAAGAGGATGGCCTGATCGTTGAGGGAACCCGTGCAAATGTATTGAACAATCAGCTGGTAGTTGTTACCTATAAAGATTCTCCGACAACAGTAACAGGTCTTGAGAACCTGGGTGATGCAGCAAGCCTTGCACTGTGTGATGGAAGTGTTCCGGCAGGTAAATATACCCGTCAGGCATTGATTAACATGGGTGTTCTGGAAGGTGAAGAGGCTGCTGATATTACAACCGATCAGGTTTCTGAAGCTCTCGGCGGAGTAGAGATCAGCGAGCAGGCAAATGTAAGTAAAGCGCTGTTGGCAGTTGCGGAACAGTCCTGCGAGGTTGGTACTTGCTATTACTCTGACACATACGGACATGAAGATGAAGTAGATATTCTTGAGGTTGTATCTTATGATCTGACCGGAGATATCATTTATCCGATCTGCCAGGTTATAAATGAAGAAGCAGACGAGCTTCAGACTGCTGCAGCAGCAGATTTTGAGCAGTTCATTCTTTCTGATACAGTAAAAGAGATTCTTCAGAAATATTACTTTGATACAGAGGTAGAAAGATAGACTTCCAAATAAACGAAGAGTGGGATGCCTTCAGGCATCCCTCTTTTCGCTATTAAAATGTTTGGTGATAAAAGAGCAGATTTGATATGATCTCTTGTTTTATCATCAAAATCTTATTATAATTGACAGGATGATGTGGAGAAAGTTATGAACGAAATTGCAGACATTTTAAAAAATCTGGACTGGAGTCCGTTGTTTATATCTCTGAAAACCGGAGTGGTGGCGACCATTATATCTTTTTTCCTGGGGATATTTGCTGCCAGGAAAGTGGTAAAAGCAGGCACGAAAATCAAAGCCATTGCAGATGGTATTCTCACGCTGCCTATGGTGCTGCCGCCTACGGTAGCAGGTTTTTTCCTCTTACTGCTGTTCAGTAAGCGCAGACCTCTTGGTATGTTTTTGTATAATACCTTTGATATTAAGATCGTTCAGACATGGGCAGGATGTATTATTGCGGCGACTGTAATTGCATTCCCTTTGATGTATCGCAATGCAAGAGCAGCTTTTGAACAGCTCGACGTAAATCTGATCTATGCAGGGCGTACTTTGGGTATGTCCGAAATGAGCATTTTTTGGAAGGTAGTCGTTCCAACTGCGGGGCCGGGTATTGTATCCGGTACGATTCTGACCTTTGCAAGAGCGCTGGGTGAGTACGGAGCCACGTCTATGCTGGCAGGAAATATTCCGGGAAAGACGGGAACCATATCTCAGAAGATTGCTATGGTTATTCAGGACGGAGATTATCTGACAGCGGGCGTGTGGGTTATTATCATTTTGATTATTGCGTTTGGAATTATTTTTGCCATGAATATGGTATCCGGCAGAAATATGAAAAATATACATCGCTGGTAGAGGGAGGAAGCTATGTCGATTCAAGTACAGATTAAGAAAAAACTGGGCAGCTTCACTCTGGATGTGGCTTTTTCAGCGGAGGAGGAAATTTTTGCATTGCTGGGCGCTTCCGGCTGTGGAAAAAGTATGACGCTGAAATGTATTGCCGGAATTGAAACACCGGATGAGGGAAGAATCGTTCTGAATGGAAGAGTGTTGTTTGATTCCAAAGAGAGAATAAATCTTCCGCCCCAGAAGCGAAAAGTCGGTTATATGTTTCAGGATTATGCCCTGTTTCCGAATATGACCGTAGAAAAAAATATTATGGCAGGAATGGGGAAAAATCCTTCTCCGGAAGTGGTTGCCGATTATGTGGAGCGATTTCAGTTAAAAGGGCTGGAGCAGCGTCTGCCCGGACAGTTATCCGGCGGACAGAAGCAGCGTGTAGCGTTAGCTCGTATGCTTGCGGCGGAACCGGAGATTTTGCTGATGGACGAGCCATTGTCTGCTTTGGATAGTTTTTTGAAGTGGCAGATGGAAGAGGAGATGCTGGATATCCTCAGTGAAGTAAAAAAGACGGTACTGTTTGTGTCCCACAATCGGGATGAAGTATATCATATGTGCGATCAGGTGTGTGTTCTGGACAAAGGACATGTGGAGACAATACAGGAAAAATATGATTTTTTTGCAGATCCGCATACGGTGGCGGCGGCACGCATTTCCGGCTGCCGGAATATTTCCGGAGCCGAGCGTCTTTCCTTTCATGAGATTTTTGCGGCAGACTGGGGGATTACCATTACCAGTGATACACAGATCGGAGAGGATATTTGTTATCTTGGTATTCGCGCTCATTATGTGGAGGTTTCCACGCAGCCCACAGAGGGCAAGCCTAATACCAAGAAGATGGAGCTGGATCATTTATTTGAGATGCAGTTTGAATCGGAACTGGTACTTTGGTGTAATCCGGATGATAAAGAGCATCAGCTCCGGCTGTTGATGCCAAAGGAAAAGGCAAGTCAGTTGGCGGAGCATAAAACGTTATATGTGCATTTTCCGGAGAAAGCATTGCTGTTTTTGACGGAGTAATGCAGCCCCAAATTTCTTTTTGACAAGAAGTTATTAAGGTCTGAATAACATATTTTGTTATTTGGACCTTGTTTTATTTTCAAAATGAGAATATATTTTATCTCAGGCAGATATTCATAAAAAAATTTAATAAGTCTGGACTTTAGCGCAAAGGTGTTAGATAATGAGGATTACAGATCAGCTAAATATGATTAAAGATAAGAATAAAAAGAAGGAAGGTTACAGAAGATGAAATTAAATCCGGCATCTATGATGAAAATAATGAAAGCAAAAAACACATTTACAGCAAATCACCCGAAGTTTGTTGCATTTTTGCAGGCGGTTCTTGCAAAGAAGATTGAAGCCGGAACGATTATCGAGGTGACAGTGACAAAACCGGGAGAGGAGCCTGTTACCACGAATATCCGTGTACAGGAGTCTGATCTGGAGCTGCTGCACGGATTGAAAGATTTAATGTGATTGCAGTAAAAAGTTGAAATGAAGAAAAGAGGTGTGGAAAATGTATGATGCAGCAATCATCGGAACGGGGCCGGCAGGACTTTCCGCGGCGATCAATTTGAAACAGTATAATAAAAATATCATATGGTTTGGTTCCCCTAAGATGAGCGATAAGGTGGAAAAATCAGAGAAAATTGCCAATTATCCGGGCTTGGGAATGGTCACAGGACCGCAGTTGAATGAGGCTTTGTTGAATCATGCCAGAGAGCTTGGATTGGAAATGACAGATAAGATGGTGACGACGGTAGGAAAGGCATCCGATTATTATATGCTTTTGGCAGAAAATGATATGTATGAAGCAAGGACTGTGATTTTTACCACAGGTGTTGTGACAGCAAAAAGCATAGAAGGAGAAGCTCAGATGCTTGGACGAGGCGTCAGCTATTGCGCTACCTGTGACGGATTTCTTTATAAGAAAAAGACTATTGCGGTGTATTGTGGCGCACCCCGTTATGAGCATGAAGTGGAATATTTGGCAGAATTAGCAGAAAAAGTTTATCTGTATACTCCTTACAAAGAAAAAAATCTGCATTTGCCGAATATCGAATATCTGAATGCAGGGATAAAGAAAATTTTAGGAGAGAATAGAGTAAGTGATATTATTCTTTCCAATGAAAAGCAGGTGTCTGTGGATGGTGTATTTATTCTGCGTCATGCAGTAGCTCCGGCTGTGCTTTGCCCGGGACTTGAGATGGATGGACCTCATATTGTGGTGAACCGTCAGATGGAGACAAATTATCCGGGATGCTATGCAGCCGGAGACTGCACGGGAATACCTTATCAGCTTGCAAAAGCAGTAGGTGAGGGGAATGTGGCGGCGCACAGCGTTTTAAAGTATCTGACAAAAAAATAGTAAATAAATCGGCTGTCTTACTGATCGGTAAGGCAGCCGATTTCACTCTAAGACAATACATCAATTTTATTTTTTCGGATACGTTTCATAAATACCAAAGCGATGAGCAGGGTGATTGCTTCGGCAATCAGGAATGTAATCCACACCAGCCACATCATACCGCTGTTTTGTTTTACGATCAGCGAAAATGCATATGCTACCGGCAGTACAAAGATGATTTGTCGGCACAGGGAGATGACCAATGATTGTATACCGGAATCCAGCGCCTGGAATACGCCCTGATATGCGATGTTTGCACCGGCAAATATGAAGCTTAAGGATACGATGCGAATGATCATAACACAGAGCTGTTCTGTTTCACCGGACAGACCAAACAGGTGTGCAAATGGAGTGGCAAGTATCTCAAGCGCGATGGTTCCTGCGATCATGATAATAGCAGTATACAGTTGACCGAATCGGATGCCGGCGTTAATACGTTCCTTACTGCGCATGCCATGGTTATAGGATACCAGTGGAGTGATGGCATCTCGTAGTCCAAGGGCTGCAAAGAGCAGGAATTGCTGGATCTTATAATACAGACCGTAGGCAGTAACCGCATTTTCTCCGATGCCAAGCAGAATGATATTCAGACCGTAAGTCATAATGGACATAACTGCCTGAGCAATAATAGCGGGAACGCCGATGGAATAAATCTGTTTTATGATCTTCAGATTCGGGCGCATATAGCGCAGACCATTTTTGATCTCTTTATTTTTCCAAAAATGAAACAGCATGGCAATGACCGTTGAGACGATCTGACCAATGACTGTAGCATATGCGGCGCCTTTTACGCCCATGGCGGGGGCACCCAGAAGCCCATAGATCAGAATCGGATCCAGAATAATATTTACTACTGCACCCGTAATCTGTGCAATTGTGGAATATAGAGATTTTCCGGTGGACTGCAGCAGTTTTTCAAAGATACCGAAAAAGACGATACCCATAGAAATAATGCAGCAGATGCGCAGATAGTCGTTTGCCATATCCAGTATCAGAGGATTGGATGATTGTGTGCCAATATAGATGTTTACCCCAAATAATCCGAACAATAAAAAGATAATGTAAAGGATGATTCCGAGAAACATAGCGTTACCTGCTGTGCGGCTGGCTTTTTCCGTATCCTTCATACCCAGACATTTTGCAACAAGGGCGTTGGCGCCTACTCCGGTTCCGATACTTAAGGCAACCATTAGCATTTGCAATGGAAAAGATAAAGTCAGAGCATTCAGCGCAGCTTCTCCGTTTTCCGGCATGTTTGATACGAAAGCGCTGTCCACGATATTGTAAACAGCCTGCAGCATCATGGACAAAATCATGGGGACACCCATGGTGAGCATGATCTTGTGAATGGGGGCTGTTCCCATTTTGTTTTGTGTCAGTTGTTGTTCCATAAATTACTTACCTCCCAGAAAGAGAATTTTATAAAAAAGAAAAAGCGCAAATCCAATATCTGGATTTACGCTTTTTGCCACTCGACGGAGATTATTTTACAAAAATAGAAGGAAAATGTCAAATGTTTTTTCACCCATGTTTTTTTCTTTCGCAAATTAAATGGAAGTTTTTACCTGTTTCAAGGATACCTTGCAGGTGTGATTGATCGGTTTCCATTCTACCTTGCGTTTTAATGCCGCAAACGCAATCGGAATATAGGTAAGCATATAAATTGGAAATGTGAACATGTATCCGACTTTTTGATACCAGGTCATATGTATATGCTTCCATTCGGTGATCATTGTGTATGCTCCAATGGCAAACATTCCAAGAGAAGTCTGCACGATCAGCCTGCCCACAGAAAAGAGCACAAAGGAAATATCCTCAGCCATAACCAGACCGGTGACGGTTATGGTGACACTGGCTACTGTTGCAATGGAGGTCATGATGAATGCCGGAAGATTTGCCATCAGCATATCAAAGCAGGAGAAACCATCTTTCTTTCCGAGTTTTTTGAACAATGGTTTTCCATATTTCTGGTAAACCTGAAAATATCCTTTGATCCAGCGCAGCCGCTGATGCCAGGAATCCCTGAAGCGGGTAGGCTGTTCATCATAGAATATGGCAGATTCGGAATAACCGATCCTGATACCATTGGAGATACAATAAGCGGTAAATTCAATGTCCTCTGTCAGTAAAAAGAAGTTCCATCCGCCTGTCTGTTCCAGAATCTTTTCGGAAATCATGTATCCGGTACCGGAAACCATACAACTGTTTCCGACTAACTGCCTTCCCTTGTTTAGAAACTGTGCTTCATGTAAAAACCAGAGGGCATAGCCGGAAGAAATCCAGTTGTCGCCAAAATTTTTGGAATTGCGGTAGCTTGTGACAACCTGGTATCCGTCACTGAATGTGCGGTTCATTTCCGTGATATAGTTCTCCTCCAGCAGATTGTCGGCATCAAAGATGAAAAATCCATCATACTGTTTCGGATTGCCATTCCGGGATATTTCATTCAACAGATATTGTAAGGCATATCCTTTACCTACATGGATCCGGTTAAAACGCTCGCACACATAAGCGCCTGTTTCATAGGCAACCTTTGCGGTGTTATCGGTACAATTATCTGCAACCACATACACATCGATCAGCTCCTGTGGGTAATCCTGTTTATGTATGCTGTCGATCAACTGCCCGATCACTGCCTCTTCATTCCGGGCAGCAATGAGAACAGCATACCGATGCATTTTGACTGGTTTATGTGCTTTTGATTTTTTTATGTACAATGCAATCAGATAAATAAACTGATAAGAAAAACAGGCGACGAACATAATAAGAATGCTCCAGTTTACCACCTTTGTAATTGTTGTGATCATGAAAACCCCTCCCTTATAATTCCGGTCAATAATTTATGATATATCATAACAGGAGTTTTTTGCGATTTATGAATGGACATCTTAAGGAAGTCTTAACAGCAAATGAATAATTTTGAAATTTTCTGCGAATTCATTTTGTGCTTTGATTTTCATATGCTTTGAGCTATAATATCTCATACAAATAGATTCACAGGAATAGTTTTGAAAGGAAATCGCCATGAAATATTCAGAGAACGGAGTACAATATCATCTTGGAATCAAAGCGGGAGATGTGGGAAAATATGTGATCTTACCGGGTGATCCGAAGCGGTGTGCGAAGATTGCAGCCTATTTTGATGATGCAAGGCTGATCGCAGACAGCCGGGAGTTTGTCACATACACAGGATATCTGGAGGGAGAAAAAGTCAGCGTCACTTCCACCGGAATCGGCGGTGCATCCGCCTCTATTGCCATGGAAGAGCTGGTACGCTGCGGTGCAGATACCTTCCTGCGTGTAGGTACCTGCGGCGGCATCCAGAAAGAGGTAAAAAGCGGGGATCTGGTGATCGCCACCGGAGCGGTGCGTATGGAGGGAACAAGCAGAGAATATGCTCCCATCGAATATCCGGCAGTGACGGATTATTCCATCGTCCGCGCGTTGGATGAAGCTGCAAAGAGAAACAAAGCGTCTTATCATATCGGAGTGGTACAGTGCAAGGATTCCTTTTATGGGCAGCATGAGCCTGAGGTGATGCCGGTTGGTTATGAACTGACCGCAAAATGGGAGGCATGGAAGCGTCTTGGATGTCTGGCTTCTGAGATGGAATCTGCGGCGTTGTTTATCGTGGCATCCCATCTTCATGTGCGTGTGGGAAGTGTGTTTCTTGTTGTGGCAAATCAGGAGAGGGAAAAGCTGCACCTGGAAAATCCGGTTGTCCACGATACCGAAGCGGCAATTGTCATAGCGGTGGAGGCAATTCGCAGCATGATAAGAAAAGAGAGGTGTTCTGAATAGTTACAGAACAGATCTCTTACGCCTCGAAAAATACCTGGGCAAACATTTCCAGATTCGGGTATCGCCATGCCACCACAAGGTCAGATTTTTCAAGACCTTCTGTCGGGGCAAAAGGAAATTTTTTCAAATTAGCGCCCTTATCCCGGAAAAAGATGTCGTATCCGATCATAATACCTTTGCCGGACATGAGGGCAAATTCCAACTGATTTACATTGGAGAAATATTCGATTTTTTCCGGATAAAAACCGTGGAGCCGGCAGTCAGTAAGAACCTTGTTGGTGGCGTCGTAGGAGCAATCCTCGGAAAACAGAAAAAAGGGGAGCAGGGCGTATGTCCCCACTGTCATTCCAGAAGCTTCTATTTTAATCCGGACAGAACAGTTACTTGCGGAACCTGCGGTATTGATGGTAAAATAAAAATAGACGGGGATGATTATAAATTTGAGTTTGATAAATCCCAGATCGCACATGCCCATGATACCGTGAGCGGCCAGTTCATTCATGCGGAGGATATTCAGAAAAATGAGGCGACCGCGGGGGCTGCGGCAAGAAGTGAGGAATACAGGGCTAAGGTGCAGAGATATAAAGATGCTGTCTCGGCAATAAAGCCTGAAAAATAAAATTTTAAGGAGAAGATCACTATGGAAAAAACAATGAGAAGTCTTATTTATGTGGATGTGGCAAAGGAGCAGTACCGTGTAAAATTGAATCACTGGCTTTATTCTACACATGTACAGGAGAGTATCTCCCAGTTCCGCCCATATGTATCCCAGTATGCATTTTACAATGCACTGCCCACACCGCCGGGAGGAGAGCGGTTCGGCACCGTAAAAATGCAGTTGACAGAGCATTATTGGCAGACCAATCCGATGGATGCTTCGATGGCGGTAAAAGTGTTTACGGAGACGTTTCCCACGGATGTATTGATCTGGCAGGGAAATTTGCCGGAATCAGCGGCCGCCATGAATTTTGAGGGGGACGATGCGAGAGCTACCAAGGTGGAAAACTGTAATCCCTTCATCTTTGCATTTATGCCTCTTTGCTGGGAGCAGGATCTGAAAGGAGCGGGGCGTACACCTACAGATTCTCCAAACTACCGCTGGAATTTTACCATTCATTATCCGGATGGCGTGTCTATGGAGGAAGGGGATCAGTGGTTCTTTGAAGCGTTTGTTCCAGCATTCCAGGAGATGCCTGAGGTGACCCGCATGGTGACCAGCAGGGTCATCAAAGAGATCAATGGCTGCCCGATGGACCGCGTAGTTGAAATCTGGTTTGAAGGTCCCGATCAGTGGTGCAGCGCTATGGAGAAAGCAAAGGAAATTTCAAAGCCTGCATGGGCGCAGACAGAAGATTTTCCATATCTGACCGCATATCAGAATATAATGGGAGTCTTTGTGACAGATTACATTTCCAGTGATAATCTGAACAGTTTCCGCGGCTATATTACCATGCGTTAAGGTGCTTTTTGATGCACTATTTGCATGATACACAGCTTGCCAGAAAGTGTTTTTGCGTGATACCATGTCAATGAAATGATCAGGTCATCCTTCCTGATGATTTCTTTAGGGCTTTTGTTAGGTTTTTCATTCCGTTTTGCTCCGAAGAAGGGGTTCGGGGCAGAACGGAGACCACAGGTATCGGCAGAAAAAAAGAGAGGGTTTCATATGGAAAAATTATTGATTTTAAATCCGGGTTCCACCTCCACGAAAATTGCAGTTTACGAGGATGAGAGCCAGGTGTTTGTGGAGAGTATTTCGCATTCTGCGGAGACGATCGCAAAATATGATCTGATTATCGATCAGTTTGAGTTTCGCAAGGACATGATCCTTGATGTATTGAAGGATAAAGGAATTGCGCTGGAGAGCCTTACGGGGATCGTGGCGCGGGGTGGTCTGCTGCCTCCGATGAAGGCAGGCGCATACCGGGTGAATGAGGACATGGTATGGCAGCTTCGCAATCAGCCTGTTATGGAGCATGCGTCCAATCTGGGTGCGGTGATCGCATATGAGATCGCAAAACCGCTTGGCATTCCGTCCTTCATTTATGATGGCGTGACGGTGGATGAGATGCTTCCGATCCTTCGTCTCACAGGATTAAAAGAGATTCAGAGAAAGGGTATCGGCCATAATCTGAATACCCGTGCGGCAGCGATGCGTTATGCAAAGGAGAACGGAAAATCCTATGCGGACTGCAAGCTGGTAGTTGTGCATCTGGGCGGCGGTATATCCGTAACGCTTCAGACAGGCGGACGCATTGCAGACATTATCAATGATGAGGATGGTCCCTTTGCACCGGAGCGTGCAGGCGGATTACCGTCTCAGTCTCTTGTAAAATATATGGACAAGGCAGGTCTTACCGCAAAGGATATGCTGAAAAAGATGAAGAGCCAGGGCGGTCTCGTATCTTATCTCGGTGTCAACGACAGCCGCGAAGTGGAAAAGATGATAAAAGAGGGCAATGAAGAAGCGAAGCTTGTATATGAGGCGATGGCTTTGAATGTAGCCCGCAAGATCGGTGAGGAGGTAGTTACCGCAAAAGGTGACATTGAAGCGATTATTCTTACCGGAGGAATCGCTTATTCCGAATATTTTACCGGTATGATCAAAGAACAGGTAGAGTTTCTGGCGCCGGTGATCGTATATCCGGGTGAGAATGAGATGGAATCTCTGGCACTCGGCGGATTGCGTGTGCTTCGTGGGGAAGAGCAGGCCCATGATTTCAAAAAAGTAATATAGCCTTATTATATGTGTTTTATTTTCAATCTCCTTAATGTATTGTTTAAGCCCGTGAATCAAATTGATTTTCGGGCTTAAATTCTGTCTTAAATTTCTGTTGCCATGCATGCGAAAGAAAGCTCCCGGGAATGTTTCTTTTCGACTGAAATAAACATAATAATTATATATTATGCAAAATATAAGATATATTATGCGTTTATTCTATTGAAAGAAAATGAGATATGTGCTATACTGCCCATAACTTAGACTGACTGTTTGGAATGAATGGCGGCGAGTCTTGAAAATACTAAAATACTACATGGAAAAAGGAGAAGGCAGGTATGGTATTGACAAATTATGATGTATTGATTGAGAAAGTAAAAAGTTTTGCAGAGCCGATGAGAGTTGTTGTTGCGGCAGCAGGTGATGAGCACACACTGGAGGCTATCGCACATGCAATGGGCGAAGGAATCTTAAAGCCGGTTCTGGTTGGCGACGCTGCAGTGATCGGTGAGATACTTGGCAAACTGGATGTGGAGGTTCCCGCAGAAGATATCTATGATGTTCCGGATGTGGATGAGGCAGCAAAAAAAGCAGTTGCATTGATCCATGAGGGAAAAGGTGATTTCATTCTGAAGGGCAAAATGGATACTGCTCAGATCTTAAGACCTGTAGTAAACAAAGAGACCGGACTTGGAACCGGACGTGTCATGTCCCATTTTGTATTAAACCAGATTCCTAATTACCATAAGCTGATCGTTACGACAGACGGTGGCATGATGACTTATCCTACATTGGAGCAGAAAAAGGACATTATCATCAATGCAGTTGAGACTCTGCACAAGCTTGGCTATGAGAATCCGAAGGTAGCATGTGTGGCAGCGGTTGAGAAGGTAAATCCAAAGATGCCTGAGACTGTTGAGGCAGACGCATTAAAACAGATGAATTTAAATGGTGAGATTACAGGATGTACCATCGAGGGACCGATCTCTCTTGATATTGCTCTGAATAAAGAAATCGCCGATATCAAAGGCTTTGACAGTCCGGTTGCAGGTGATGCAGATATTATTATGGTTCCGAATATTCAGGTTGGAAATATTCTCGGAAAATCCATAACTGTTATTGCAGGCGGTAAAATGGCAGGTTTTGTAGTTGGTACGAAAGTTCCCGTCGTATTCACTTCCAGGGGCTCTTCCGCAGAGGAGAAATTCCTGTCACTGGTTCTGGCAGCAGCAGTAAGCGCAGGAAATTAAGCTGCCGGCATGCGAAAGGAAGCTCCGGTAAAGGTTCCTTTCGGCATTCTGTCAGAAGGTAAAGGAGATTTTATATTATGGAAACCATTTTAGTAATGAATCCGGGTTCTACTTCCACAAAGATTGCTGTTTACCGGGATGAGATTCCGGTATTTGTGGAGAGCATCGCGCATTCACAGGAAGAATTAAAACCATTTGAGAATATCATTGACCAGTACAATTTCCGCAAGGAGCTGATTTTGGCGGTCATGGAAAAAAACGGTGTAAAAAAAGAAGAACTGACCGCTATCGTATCCCGCGGAGGTCTGCTTCCACCAATCGAGGCAGGCGCTTATGCAGTCAACGAGGATATGGTATGGCAGCTGACCTATGCGCCTCAGAATGAGCATGCTTCCAATCTGGGCGCCGTTATTGCAAATGCCATCAGCAAAGAGCTGAAGGATATTCCTGCTTACATATATGATGCGGTTACTGTAGATGAGCTGGAACCCCTTGCGAGAGTGACCGGCCTGCCGGATATGCAGCGAAAAGGCATGGGGCATAACCTGAATATGCGCGCGGCGGCTATGAAATACGCAAAAGAAAATAAAAGGTCATACAATGATATTTCCGTTATTGTAGCTCACTTAGGCGGCGGTATCACGCTTTCTCTTCATCACAAAGGACGTATTGTGGATATGATTTCCGATGATGAAGGTCCCTTCTCGCCGGAGCGCGCCGGCGGACTTCCCGTATTCCAGGTGATCGCACAGGCTACCGAAGAGGGCATGGACAAAAAGACCATGATGAAGAAAGTAAAAAGCCAGGGTGGTCTGATGGGCTATTTCGGTGTGAATGACACAAGAATTGTGGAGCAGATGATGAAGGATGGAGACGAGAAAGCAGCTCTTATTTATAATGCCATGATCCTGAATGTTGCCCGCAATATTGCAAAGCTTGCAGTTTATATCGATGGCAAGGTGGACAATATTATACTGACCGGAGGTATCGCATATTCTGATTATTTTACATCGGAGGTTGCAAAGCGTGTCAGCTTTATTGCCCCGGTTATTGTGTATGCAGGTGAAAATGAGATGGAATCTCTGGCTTTGGGAGCACTTCGCGTACAGCGTGGGGAGGAAGCCGCAAAAACTTTTGTAAAGGTTGAAAAATAAGAGCTTATCTTTTATTTGATTCCAAACATATACCTTTTTTGAGAAGATCCCTTTCGGGGGATCTTTTCTGATGTTTTAGACATTGCACAAAAATGAATTTTATAGTAAGATAAAGGTTGTTTATATTCCGGGAGAAGAAAATGAGGTGAGCAGATTGGCAAGAAGAAGCAGAAGAGAGGGCCCCGATTTCCTGAGTGACAGACGACGGAGAAAAGAAAAAAAGATATCCAGAAAGAAGAGTATCGCACTGTGGGCGGTGGAGATCGTTATTGTGGTTTTTCTGGCTCTGGTCAGTGTCTACTTTTTTGGAATGAGGACTTCTGTGGTGGGTACGTCCATGTCACCTACGCTGGAGAGCGGGGATCAGATATTGATGAACCGGCTTTCCTACAGTCTGTTTGATCCGCAGCCAAATGATCTGGTCGTATTTTTGCCGAACGGAAATGAAAAATCACATTATTATGTGAAACGTGTCATCGGCGTGCCGGGCGATACGGTACAGATCAAAGATGGATATGTGTATGTAAATGATGAATTATTTGATGAAGAGATAGATACCGAGGCGATCGAGAATGCAGGTATTGCAGAGGAACCGGTTGTGGTCGGTGCAGATGAGTACTTTGTGCTGGGTGATAATCGGGGCTCCAGCGAGGACAGCCGCTATGCAAATATCGGAAATGTGAAGCAGGAGCATATCATCGGCAAAGCATGGTTTGTTTTATCGCCATCTGAACGCAGAGGAAAACTGTAGACGGAGGTAAATTATGCATTTTCAATGGTATCCGGGGCATATGACAAAAGCAAAGCGTCAGATGCAGGAGGATATAAAACTGATTGATCTGGTGATCGAGCTGGTGGATGCGAGAATCCCGTTAAGCAGCCGGAATCCGGATATTGACGAGCTTGGAAAAAATAAGTCCCGTCTGATCCTGTTAAACAAAGCAGATCTGGCGGATGAGACGCAGAATCAGGCATGGGCAGCGTATTTCAAAGAAAAAGGGTTTTTTGTGGTAAAGCTGGATGCAAGAAAAAAGGGTGATATGAAGGCAATCCAGAATATCATTCAGGAAGCCTGCAAGGAAAAAATTGAGAGAGACCGCAGGCGCGGCATTTTAAACCGTCCGGTGCGTGCCATGGTGCTTGGTATCCCGAATGTGGGGAAATCCACATTTATCAACACCTTTGCAGGGAAGGCGTGTGCAAAGACCGGAAATAAGCCCGGTGTGACGAAGGGAAAACAATGGATCAGGCTGAACAAAAATGTGGAATTGCTGGACACCCCCGGTATTTTGTGGCCGAAATTTGATGATCAGATGGTGGGACTTCGCCTTGCATTGATCGGATCCATAAAGGATGAGATCTTAAATATCGATGAATTGTCTCTGGAATTTATCAAATATATGCAGGCAAACTATCCGGGGCTTCTTGCACAGCGTTATCAGGTGGACGAGACAAAGGAGGCTGCGGATGTTTTGGGGCAGATTGCGGTAAACCGCAAGTGTGTACAGCGGGGGGATGAGCCGGATTACAGCAAAGCAGCAAATCTGCTGATCGATGATTTCCGCAGCGGACGGATTGGCAGAATTACGTTGGAAATACCGAAGGAAGGATAATCATAATGAAGAGAGAAAAAGACATTCTGAGTCAGGAAGAAGAAAAAGAAGCACAAAACGCGGGAACCGGGAAAACGGTGGATATAAAAAAAGAGATCAGAGGATTTATTATTTATCTGGCAATTCTTTTGGTGATCGTATTTTGTGTTATTCATTTTGTGGGACAGCGCACAAGCGTAAATGGCGCTTCCATGTATCCTACTCTTGAGAATGGGGATCAGTTGATCGTGGATAAACTGACCTATCGGTTTAAGGATCCGCAACGTTTTGACATTGTGGTATTTCCGCGGGAACTGAACGGAAAATCCGAGTTTTTGATCAAGCGGATCATTGGCTTGCCGGGAGAAACGGTGTGGATCGATGAGGACGGAAATATTTATATTGACGGGGAGATCCTGGAGGAAGACTACGGATTGGAGCCGATTGATATTAACCACAGATACCGGGCAGAGGATGTGATTACGCTTGGAGACGACGAATATTTTGTTATGGGAGATAACCGGAATAACAGTAAAGACAGTCGTGACCCGG
This sequence comes from uncultured Lachnospiraceae bacterium, assembly GCA_964428795.1. GTDB lineage: Bacteria > Bacillota > Clostridia > Lachnospirales > Lachnospiraceae > CAYRZL01. Next base: position 15,585 of record CAYRZL010000056.1, read on the forward strand.
ATGTGGGAAATGTTTCAAGGGATGAATTGGAAGGCAGGGCGTGGGTTCGGATTTTTCCGTTTTCCAAATTTGGCGTTTTAAAGCATCAGTAACGGAAAGAAGAGACTATGATATGACAGTAAAAAGTATTGCACAGATCAGAGAAATATATAAGGCGGCAGAGGAGACGATGCTGCCTTCTTTTATCGAGACATTTGCAGGTGATGAGAGGGCGGGCGTAAAGGCAATCGTACATATGGCAGAAAAACGGTTGGAAGCCCTGGAAATAGAGCGTGCCCGGATCGAGAAATTGAAAAAATATGAAAAAGAATATGGGAAGTATGAGCATATTTGCGGTATTGACGAGGTGGGGCGTGGTCCCCTGGCAGGTCCGGTGGTGGCCGCAGCGGTAATTTTGCCGAAGGATTGCAATATTCTCTACATCAATGATTCCAAAAAGCTGTCTGAGAAAAAGAGAGAAGAGTTGTATGATGTTATTATGGAACAGGCAGTTTCCGTAGGGGTGGGCATGGTGAATCAGGCGCGGATCGATGAGATCAATATTTTACAGGCTACATACGAGGCTATGCGAATGGCAATCGGAAACCTGAGCGTGACACCGGACCTGCTGCTGAATGACGCAGTGACGATTCCGGGTGTGGATATCAGGCAGGTTCCCATTATAAAAGGGGATGCCAAAAGTATTTCTATCGGGGCAGCCAGTATCATTGCAAAAGTGGTGAGGGACCGCCTGATGACAGCTTATGATAAGATCATGCCGGAGTATGGATTTGCATCCAATAAAGGCTATGGATCCCAGGCGCATATTGAAGCATTGAAAAAGTACGGTCCTACGGAACTTCACCGGAAAACATTTATCGGAAACTTTATAGATTAGGAGAGGTGTGCTTGAACACGAGAAAAGTCGGGGCTGAGTATGAACAGAAGGCGGCAGCTTTTTTGGAAGAAAAGGGCTTTAGGATTCTGGAAAGAAATTACAGGTGCAGATCGGGAGAGATCGATCTGATCGCTCATGACGGATATTACCTGGTGTTTGTGGAAGTAAAATACCGTCATTGTGACGTGCACGGAAGCCCATTGCAGGCAGTGGATCACAAAAAACAGCGGCGTATTTCAAAGGCGGCAGCCTATTATCTGTATTCCCGTAAGTATGCGCAGGATACACCCTGTCGGTTTGACGTGGTGGGAATATTGGATGACGAGATTATTTGGATCGAAAACGCCTTTCCTTATTGCGGATCACGGTAAGAGTGTGTTCCCCTGTCCGGATTGAAATAGCTGTAATGAAAGAAGTGAAAAGATATGGATGTAAAGTATCAGATAATAGAGGAACGTCAGATTAAAAGAAAAGCAGGAAAAGACAGATGCAGGATGCTGCTGAAAAACGATGCGGGAAGCGTCCCCTTTTTGCAGTTTCCGGCGTTGGCAGAGCTGCCCATGATAAAGCATGGGTTCAGTACACGCATCGGAGGGGTCAGTGAGGGCATCTGGGCATCCTTGAACCTCAGTTATACCAGAGGAGACGACAGGTCTGCGGTGGATGAAAATTTCAGGCGGATGGCAGACAGTCTTGGTGTGGATGCGGACCGTTATGTGTTTTCCCAGCAGACCCATACTACAAATGTCCGTGTGGTGACAGAAGCAGATGCCGGAGCAGGTTTCTTAAGAGAAAGAGGATACACGGATGTGGATGGGTTGGTGACGAATGTGCCGGGATTGGTATTGACCACCTTTTTTGCGGACTGCGTGCCTCTGTATTTTGTGGACCCCGTGCATAGAGCGATCGGAATGAGTCATTCCGGGTGGAGAGGTACGGTGGGGCGTATCGGAAAGGTGACCGTGGAGACGATGAAACGGGAATATGGCACAAATCCCTCTGATCTGATCTGCGCCATCGGTCCGTCTATCTGTCAGGACTGTTATGAGATCAGCGGGGATGTGGCGGCAGAATTTGAACGTGAGTTTTCCGGTCATCAGGATGAAATTTTGCAGAATAAGGGAAACGGAAAATATCATCTTGATCTGTGGCGGGTCAATGAGATCGTGTTGGAAGAGGCGGGAGTGTTGAAGGAACAGATTTCCACGACGGATATCTGTACCTGCTGTAATCCCGGGATTTTGTTTTCCCATCGCGCCAGTCAGGGGAAGCGTGGAAATCTCTGCGGATTCTTAAGTCTGGTGTGACGGATATACAATCATAGATAAAAAAGGAGGCATAAAATGTCGGAAAAATTAGCAATGAGAAGCGAGGTCCCGGTGCAGGAGACATGGGATCTTTCGCTGATCTATAAAACACAAGAGGATATGTATGCGGATGTGGAGAAAGTGAAATCCATCTCAAAGGAATTGACGGAGGATTATAAGGGGAAACTTGATACTCCGGAAGCAATCGTTGCGTGTCTTGACAAATACGGAGAGTTTTATAA
>CAYRZL010000057.1:0-17931 GCA_964428795.1 uncultured Lachnospiraceae bacterium
GTGACCGGAGTTATGAGCTTTGAGGAGATGGATGCCATGATGTATAAGATCGAGGGGGAGGACCTTTATCTGATCGGTACGTCCGAGCATTCCATGATTGGCAAATTTATCGATACGCTGAATGAGGAGGAGAAGCTTCCTTACACACTCACCAGCTATTCTCCGTGCTTCCGTAAAGAGAAGGGCGCTCACGGTATTGAGGAGCGTGGCGTTTATCGTATTCACCAGTTTGAGAAGCAGGAGATGATCGTTGTCTGCAAGCCGGAGGAATCACCCATGTGGTTTGACAAGCTGTGGCAGAATACGGTAGATTTATTCCGTTCTCTGGATATTCCGGTTCGTACCCTGGAGTGCTGTTCCGGTGATCTGGCTGATTTGAAGGTAAAATCTGTGGACGTGGAGGCATGGTCTCCACGGCAGAAAAAATATTTTGAGGTGGGAAGCTGCTCCAATCTGGGAGATGCGCAGGCCCGCAGACTGAAAATCCGTGTGAAAGGCAAGGAAGGCAAGTATTTTGCACATACGTTAAACAACACCGTTGTTGCACCGCCGCGTATGCTGATCGCCTTTTTGGAGAATAACATGAATGCAGACGGAACGATCAATATTCCGACTGCACTTCAGCTATATATGGGCGGTAAGACAAAAATCGAGTAAATGATGATCAAAGGGGACCAATAGGGCGCTGGAATGCGTTCTGTTTGGTCTTTCTTTGCGATAGATTGTAGAAAGGATGAATCGAACATGAAAGCATTTCTGATTTTGGAAGATGGCACCGTGATGGAGGGGACCAGTATCGGCTCCACCCGTGAAGTCATCAGTGAAATTGTATTCAACACCTCTATGACAGGATACCTGGAGGTCTTGACGGATCCGTCCTATGCGGGACAGGCAGTGGTTATGACCTATCCTCTGATCGGAAACTATGGTATCACACCGGATATGGAGTCTGACAGACCATGGCCTGACGGATATATTGTGAGAGAACTGTCCAGACTGCCCAGCAATTTCCGCTGCGAGGACAGCATTCAGCATTTCCTTGAAGCATACGACATTCCGGGGATTGCCGGTATTGACACCCGTGCTCTGACGAAGATCCTTCGGGAAAAAGGTACCATGAACGGAATGATCACCACCAACGGGAACTACGATTTTGAAGAAATTCTTCCGAAGCTGCAGGCTTACAGAACCGGGAATGTGGTAGATAAAGTGACCTGCACCTCGCCGGAGGTTTTGGAGGGAGAGGGACCGAGGGTCGCGCTCCTTGACTTTGGGGCAAAAAATAATATTGCAAGATCTTTGAATAAGAGAGGCTGTCAGGTGACCATCTACCCTGCCCACACATCCGCGGAGGAAATTCTTGCCGCAAAGCCGGACGGAATCATGCTGTCCAACGGACCGGGCGATCCGAAGGAATGTACCGATATAATTGAAGAAGTGCGCAAGCTGTACGAATCGGATACACCGATCTTTGCTATCTGTCTCGGACATCAGCTCATGGCGCTGGCAACGGGGGCAGATACCCACAGACTGAAATACGGTCATCGGGGCGGAAATCATCCGGTAAAAGACCTTGAGACGGGAAGAGTATATATTTCTTCCCAGAATCACGGATATGTGGTTGATACGGATAAATTAGATCCAAAGGTTGCTGTCCCGGCTTTTGTGAATGTAAATGACGGAACCAACGAGGGACTGCGCTATGTGGGCAAAAACATTTTCACGGTGCAGTTTCACCCGGAAGCGTGTCCGGGACCACAGGACAGTGCATACCTGTTTGATAAATTTATTGAGATGATGGGAGGAAAAACGAATGCCTAAGAATCCGGATATCAAAAAAGTAATGGTGATCGGCTCCGGCCCAATCGTTATCGGACAGGCGGCGGAGTTTGATTATGCAGGCACACAGGCATGCCGCTCTCTGAAGGAAGAGGGGATTGAGGTTTGTCTGGTGAACTCTAACCCTGCCACCATCATGACAGATAAAGACATTGCAGATCAGGTTTACATTGAACCGTTGACGGTGGATGTGTTAAAACAGATCATATTGAAAGAGAAACCGGACAGCGTGCTGCCTACCCTTGGGGGACAGGCAGGACTGAATCTGGGCATGGAACTTGAGGAGAGCGGATTTTTAAAAGAACACGGTGTCCGTCTGATTGGGGCTACCGCAGACACGATTTTCCGGGCTGAGGACAGACAGGCGTTCAAAGACACCATGGAGAAGATCGGTGAGCCATGTGCGGCTTCTCAGGTCGTAAATTCTGTGGAGGACGGTATCCGGTTTACAAACACCATCGGCTATCCGGTGGTCCTGCGCCCTGCATTTACGCTGGGCGGCAGCGGCGGCGGAATCGCCCGCAATGAGGGGGAACTGATCGAAATCCTCAGCAACGGTCTGCGTCTTTCCCGGGTGGGTGAGGTTTTGGTGGAGCGATGCATCGCAGGCTGGAAAGAGATCGAGTATGAGGTTATGAGGGATGGTGCAGGCAACTGTATCACCGTATGTAACATGGAAAATATCGATCCGGTGGGCGTACACACCGGAGACAGTATCGTAGTGGCTCCCTCTCAGACGTTGGGAGATAAGGAATACCAGATGCTGCGGACATCCGCATTGAATATTATCAGCGAGCTTGGCATTACCGGAGGATGCAACGTCCAGTATGCGCTGCATCCGGACACGTTTGAGTACTGCGTCATCGAGGTAAACCCACGGGTAAGCCGCTCTTCCGCACTGGCATCCAAGGCAACCGGATACCCCATCGCAAAGGTTGCGGCAAAGATTGCACTTGGCTATACGCTGGATGAGATCAAAAATGCCATTACAGGCAAAACCTATGCAAGTTTCGAGCCGATGCTGGACTACTGCGTCGTGAAGATTCCGAGACTGCCTTTTGATAAATTTATCACAGCAAAACGTACGCTCACCACGCAGATGAAAGCAACCGGAGAGGTTATGAGCATCTGCACGAATTTTGAGGGAGCATTGATGAAAGCTATCCGTTCTCTGGAACAGCATGTGGACAGTCTGGTGACAGATGAGTATCTCACCTGCTCCTATGATGAACTGGTAAATAAATTAAAACAGGTAGATGACCGCCGAATCTGGGTGATCGCTGAGGCGTGCCGCCGGGGTGTCTCCTACGATACGATCCATGAAATCACGCAGATTGACAAGTGGTTTATAGACAAGATCGGCATTCTGGTGGAGATGGAGGGTATGCTGCGCAGTCGTCCGCTCACCGTCGAACTGCTCAAAGAAGCAAAACGGATCGAGTTTCCGGACAGCGTGATCGCAAAGCTCACAGGAAAGAGTGAGAGCTATGTAAAGAAGATGCGTTATGATAACGGTATCACAGCATCTTTCAAGATGGTAGATACCTGTGCGGCTGAGTTTGCTGCCAGCACACCGTATTACTATTCCTGCTTTGACGGAGAGAATGAGGCGGACGGAGCAACCGACAGAAAGAAAATCCTGGTACTCGGTTCGGGACCGATCCGTATCGGGCAGGGAGTGGAGTTTGATTACTGTTCCGTACATTGTACCTGGGCGTTTGCAAGACAGGGCTTTGAGACGATCATCATAAATAACAATCCGGAAACCGTTTCCACAGACTTTGATATTGCGGATAAGCTGTATTTTGAGCCTCTGACACCGGAGGATGTGGAGAATGTGGTGAATATCGAAAAGCCGGACGGAGCGGTAGTTCAGTTCGGCGGACAGACCGCCATCAAGCTGACCGAGAGTCTCATGAAGATGGGTGTGAAAATCTACGGAACCAAAGCAGAGGATGTGGATGCGGCGGAGGACCGGGAGCTCTTTGATGAGATTCTGGAAAAGACGGGCATCCCGAGGGCGGCAGGCGGAACCGTGTTTACCGCAGCGGAGGCAAAAGAGGTTGCAAACCGTCTTGGCTATCCGGTGCTTGTGCGTCCTTCCTATGTGCTTGGCGGACAGGGTATGCAGATCGCCCTGTCAGATGAAGAGATCGAAGAATTTATGGCGGTGATCAACCGTTATGCACAGGATCATCCGATCCTGGTAGATAAATATCTGCAGGGCAAAGAGGTGGAGGTGGATGCTGTATGTGACGGTACGGACATTCTGATTCCTGGTATCATGGAGCATATTGAGCGTACCGGCGTACACTCCGGAGACAGTATTTCCGTATATCCGGCGCCGACCATTTCCGATAAAGTGCGGGACACCATCGTGGAATACACCCGCAGACTGGCACAGGCGCTTCATGTGGTGGGACTGATCAACATTCAGTTTATCGCCATGGGAGAGGAAGTGTATGTAATCGAGGTAAATCCCCGTTCTTCCAGAACGGTACCTTATATCAGCAAGGTGACAGGTATTCCGATCGTGGATCTTGCAACAAGGGTCATCATCGGTGAGACCATCAAAGGAATGGGATATACACCGGGCTTACAGCCGGCGGCAGACTATATTGCCATCAAGATGCCGGTATTCTCTTTTGAAAAGCTGCGGGGAGCGGAGATCAGCCTTGGACCGGAGATGAAATCCACCGGGGAATGTCTCGGTATTGCAAAGACCTTCAACGAGGCGCTGTATAAGGCGTTTCTCGGCGCAGGCATTGTCCTTCCGAAATATAAACAGATGATCATGACCGTGAAAGATGCGGATAAGGAAGAGGCAGTGGGTGTGGCGAAAAGATTTGAAGCATTGGGTTACCGTATCTATGCCACAAGAAGTACAGCCAAATATCTCCAAAATCACGGGATCAAAGCACTGCGTGTCAATAAGATCACCCAGGAGTCACCGAATGTAATGGATCTGATCCTCGGTCACCGGATCGATCTGGTCATCGATACGCCCACCCAGGGACGTGATAAGAGCAGGGACGGATTTTTGATCCGTCGAAATGCCATCGAGACAGGTATTCACTGTCTCACCTCCATGGATACGGCAAATGCGCTGGCTTTGAGTCTGGAGACCGCCCATGAGGAAATGACGATGGTAGATATTGCAAAAGTGAAAAATATTTAACATGTAAAAAAACAGGACGCTTTTTTGTGCAAATTGTACAGAGCGTCCTTTTTTTGACAGAAAAATAGACAAAATGCTGTCAAGAAATTAACGAAAAATACGAAGAAAACAGTTACCAAAAAGAAAGTAAGAGATACAAAAGAAATGAGATTACTGATAAGTTAGTATTGCAACAATGGACATCATATGATATTATTTTCATATATTATTTGAGTTTCCATGTATGCGAAAGAAAGCTCCGGTGAAGATTTTTTTCGCGGTTTAGTCAACAAAATGCACAGAAAATTTTATCTTTGAATACTGCAAAGAATGGTGGAACAAAGTTAAAATTTTTATTTTTTTACATAACTTTGTTAAAAATATAACGAACAAAAATGGCATTTTTTGGGGTGGTTTCCTGACGGTATTCTGTTGCAAAAAACGCTTTAGAGTGCTAAAATTAACATATCTGTCGTAGGTTTATTCAGGCGGCAGGAAATATTTCATTTTCAAGAAAAGAGGAGATCAAAAATGGCAAAAAAAGTTGTTTTGGCAGGCGCATGCCGTACTGCAATCGGTAAAATGGGTGGAGCACTTTCCAATACTCCGGCTCCGGAACTTGGTGCAATCGTTATCAAAGAGGCTCTGAACAGAGCAGGCGTTGCTCCGGAGATGGTTGATGAGGTTATGATGGGTTGTGTAATTCAAGCTTCCCTGGGACAGAACGTTGCCCGTCAGGCAGCAATCAAAGCTGGTTTGCCGGATAGCGTACCTGCATTTACATTGAATGTAGTTTGCGGTTCTGGTCTGAAATGCGTAAACGAAGCGGCAAACATGATTATGGCAGGACAGGCTGACATCGTTGTAGCAGGTGGTATGGAGAACATGTCCATGGCTCCGTATGCTCTGAAAAAAGCTCGTTTTGGTTACAGAATGAACAACGCTACTATCATTGATACGATGGTAAATGATGCTCTTACAGATGCATTTAACAATTATCATATGATGATCACAGCAGAGAATATCTGTGATCAGTGGGGATTGACAAGAGAAGAACTGGATGAGTTTTCCGCTAAATCCCAGCAGAAAGCAGTTGCAGCTCAGGAGTCCGGCGCATTTGACGCTGAGATTGTTCCTGTACCTGTAAAAGTGAAAAAAGAGACGGTTATGGTTACAAAGGATGAGGGACCTCGCCCGGGAACAACTGCTGAGTCCCTGTCTAAACTGAGATGCTGCTCCGGTAAAGAAGGCGGTCTGGTAACTGCTGGTAATGCTTCCGGTATCAATGACGGCGCTGCAGCTATCGTAGTTATGAGCGAAGAGAAAGCAAAAGAGCTTGGTGTTAAACCTATGGCTACATTTATTGCCGGCGCTCTTGGCGGATGCGCTCCGGAGATCATGGGAATCGGTCCTGTACCGGCTACCCAGAAAGCTATGAAGATTGCCGGTGTCGATGATATCAATGCTTTTGATGTTATCGAGGCTAATGAGGCATTTGCAGCTCAGTCTGTAGCAGTACAGAAAGAGCTTGGTTTCAAAGATGAAGTTCTGAATCCAAAGGGCGGCGCTATTGCACTTGGACATCCGGTAGGAGCTTCCGGATGCCGTATTCTTGTTACTCTGCTTCATGATCTGGCAGAGAAAGAGGACGGAGCGCTTGGTCTTGCTACACTGTGTATCGGTGGCGGTATGGGCTGTGCTACTATCGTTCAGAAATAAGACTAATCTTCACTTGTGGATTAGTACAAAAGACTAATCTATGGACCTGATTGTTTGGATATGGCAGTCGGAGCGTTCCATATTAGTACATAAATTTCATAATACAAGGAGGGAATATCATGAAAGTTGGTATTATTGGAGCAGGAACCATGGGTTCCGGTATTGCTCAGGCTTTCGCCCAGACAGAAGGGTATGAAGTATGCTTATGCGATATCAATAATGAACTTGCTGCGAATGGTAAGAAAAAAATTGCAAAAGGTTTTGAGAAACGCATTGCAAAGGGCAAAATGGATCAGGAAAAAGCTGACGCTGTTTTGGCTAAAATTACCACTGGTACCAAAGACATCTGTACGGATTGTGATTTGATTGTTGAGGCTGCGATCGAGAACATGGCAATCAAAAAACAGACGTTTAAGGAGCTGCAGGAAATCTGTAAAGCAGATGCTATTTTTGCTACAAACACTTCTTCTCTTTCCATTACAGAGATCGGTTCCGGACTTGACAGACCGGTAATCGGTATGCATTTCTTCAATCCGGCTCCGGTTATGAAGCTGGTTGAGGTGATTGCAGGTCTGAATACACCGGAAGAGCTGGTTGAGCAGATCAAGAAAATTTCCGAGGATCTCGGAAAAGTTCCGGTACAGGTAGAAGAGGCAGCAGGTTTCGTTGTAAACAGAATTCTTATTCCTATGATCAACGAGGCAGTTGGCATTTATGCTGACGGCGTTGCATCCGTTGAAGGTATTGATGCAGCTATGAAGCTGGGCGCTAACCATCCGATGGGACCTCTCGCTCTGGGAGATCTGGTTGGTCTGGACGTATGCCTGGCTATCATGGAAGTGCTTCAGGCTGAAACAGGCGATCCGAAATACAGACCGCATCCATTGCTTCGCAAGATGGTTCGCGGCGGACAGCTTGGTATGAAGACCGGAAAAGGATTTTACGATTACAGCAAGTAATCAAAAGATATTAAACAAAATGTGCGTAGCTTTACCGGGGTAGGGCTGCGCACATAATGAAAATGGAGGAAAGATAATGGATTTCGCATTAAGCAAAAAACATGAAATGGCGAGAACTCTTTTCAAAGAATTCGCTGAAACAGAAGTAAAACCTCTCGCTCAGGAAGTTGACGAGAATGAAGCATTCCCGGCTGAGACCGTAAAGAAAATGGCGAAAGCCGGTTTCATGGGAATCCCTGTACCGAAGGAGTATGGCGGACAGGGCTGTGATATCCTTACATATGCTATGTGTGTAGAGGAATTATCCAAAGTATGCGGTACGACAGGTGTTATCGTATCCGCACACACTTCTCTGTGTATCGATCCGATCATGACATACGGTACAGAGGAGCAGAAAAAGAAATACGTTCCGGACCTGGCAAAAGGTATTAAACTTGGCGCTTTCGGTCTGACAGAGCCGGGTGCAGGTACCGACGCTCAGGGACAGCAGACAAAGGCTGTTCTGGATGGAGATGAGTGGGTACTGAACGGTTCTAAATGTTTTATCACAAACGGTTCTTATGCTGATGTATATATCATCATCGCAGTTACCGGAACTGTTGAGAAACGCGGCAGAAAACAGAAAGAAATTTCCGCATTTATCGTAGAAAAAGGAACACCAGGATTTTCATTTGGTACAAAAGAGAAAAAAATGGGTATCCGCGGATCTGCTACTTATGAGCTGATCTTCCAGGATTGCCGTATCCCGAAAGAGAATCTTCTCGGAGCAAAAGGAAAAGGTTTTGGTATCGCTATGCATACTCTGGATGGCGGACGTATCGGTATCGCTGCACAGGCTCTCGGTATTGGTGAAGGCGCACTTGAGTGCACGATCCAGTATGTAAAAGAGAGAAAACAGTTCGGACGTTCGATCTCTGCATTCCAGAACACCCAGTTCCAGCTTGCTGACATGTCTACAAGGATGCAGGCTGCACAGTTGATGGTTTACAGAGCTGCAAGGGCAAAAGATACTCAGAAATCTTATGGTTTTGAGGCTGCACAGGCAAAATTGTTCGCAGCAGAGGCAGCTATGGAAGTTACTACAAAAGCTGTTCAGTTACACGGTGGTTACGGTTATATCAGAGAGTATGATGTTGAGCGTATGATGCGTGATGCAAAGATTACAGAAATCTACGAAGGAACATCCGAGGTTCAGCGTATGGTTATCTCTTCAAACATTTTGAAATAAATCCAGGAGGAAATTCGAATGAAGGTAGTAGTATGTGTAAAACAGGTACCTGATACAGCAGGTGGAGTTGTATTTAATCCGGACGGTACCCTTAACAGAGCTGCAATGCTTACGATCATGAATCCAGATGATAAAGCAGGATTAGAGGCAGCACTTAGATTGAAAGATGAGTATGGCGCAGAAGTAACAGTTGTTACTATGGGTCTTCCAAAAGCAGAGGAAGTTCTTCGTGAGGCGATGGCTATGGGCGCAGACAAAGCAATTCTTGTTACAGACAGAGTGCTTGGCGGCGCTGATACATGGGCAACTTCCACAACTATTGCAGGCGCACTTAGAAATCTGGATTACGATATTGTTATTACAGGTCGTCAGGCTATCGATGGTGACACCGCACAGGTTGGTCCTCAGATTGCTGAGCACCTTGGTATTCCGGTTATCTCCTATACACAGGAGCTTACCATTGACGGCGACAGTGTTGTTGTAAAACGTCAGTTTGATGACAGATATCATATGGTAAAAACTAAAATGCCTGTACTTATCACAGCATTGGCTGAGTTAAACGATCCTCGTTACATGACTCCGGGCGGAATTTTTGATGCATATGACGCAGACATCACCGTTTGGGGAAGAAAAGACCTGAAAGACATTGATGATTCTAACCTTGGTCTGGCTGGTTCTCCTACAAAGATTGCAAAAGCATCTGACAAAGTAAGAAAAGGCGCCGGAGAGAAAGTTGTTCTTGATACACCAGACGAATCTGTAGACTACATCATGGACAAATTATTAACAAAACATGTAATCTAATTTGCTCATAATTCGGAGGATTATGAGATAAGTAAGGAGAGTGCGAATATATGGGAGCAATGACAAGAGAAGCAATCGCGCAGTACAAAGACGTATTTGTTTTTGCACAGCAGGTTGATAATGAATTAAGCGGAATCGCTTTAGAGTTAACAAGTGAGGCAACAAGGCTTGCAGCAGATCTGGATGATGCAAAAGTAGTAGCAGTTCTCGTCGGATCTGACATAAAAAATCTTGCAGGACAGTTGGCGAAATATGGTGCTGACAAGGTTATCGTAGTAGATAACCCAATTTTGAAAGAGTACAGAACAGAGCCTTATACACAGGCGCTTGCAGCAGTTATCAATGAGTTCAAGCCGGAGATCATGCTGGTAGGAGCTACTGCAATCGGACGTGATCTGGGTCCTTGCGTATCTGCAAGAGTCGGCACAGGTCTGACAGCTGACTGTACATTGCTGCAGATCGGTGATTTCCCACTGAATCCAATTCCGGGAAAAGAGCAGCTTCATAAACAGCTGCTGATGACCCGTCCTGCATTTGGCGGAAATACGATCGCAACAATCGCATGCCCGGATAACCGTCCGCAGATGGCCACGGTGCGTCCAGGCGTTATGCAGAAGATTGAGCCGAGAAAAGATGCTCAGGCAGAGATTATTGAGTTCAATCCTGAGTTTGTGGAGAACAACAAATATGTAGAAATTCTCGATATCGTAAAAGAACTGACAGATACCGTAGATATTATGGATGCTAAGATCCTGGTATCCGGCGGTCGTGGTGTTGGAAGCCCGGAGAACTTCAAGATTCTTGAGGATCTGGCGTCTGCTATCGGCGGAACCGTATCCTGCTCTCGTGCAGTAGTAGATTCCGGCTGGAAACCAAAAGATCTCCAGGTAGGACAGACCGGCAAAACCGTACGTCCAAACGTATACTTTGCAATTGGTATTTCCGGAGCTATTCAGCATGTGGCAGGTATGGAAGAATCCGATATCATCATTGCAATTAACAAAGATGAGGATGCTCCGATCTTTGATGTAGCTGATTATGGTATCGTTGGTGATCTGAACAAGATCGTTCCGATGCTGACTGTAAAGATCAAAGAGGCTATTGCTAACAAATAAGTATATGAATATGCTAATGTGTGAAACAGGATAGTGTAGACAATGATAAGTGAAAGAGTCTGAGTGGAAGAAAATTTCATTCAGGCTCTTTTTCATTTGTTTTCCTTTTAGTACTGGAAACTACACTCATCAGTTGTCCAAACTGATTGACGAGTAGTTTAGTTCTTAAAAGATTAGAATGTGTTAAACTATACATGTACATATTTAAAATTGCGATGAAAATTGATAACATGATAAGGGGAGAAAATAGGGATATTCACTTGCGAGGACAAAACACCTTCTGACAAACCTGGGATTTTGTACTTTTTTGCAATTCAGGGATTGAAGTAAAAATAATTATGTGATATGGTACAAAGTATAGGGATTTGAAAGGGGGGCTTTTTGCATGCTTAAAAATGATTTGACAAATGCAGAAATGTTAGTCATGAAATGTATCTGGGATACACCGCACGATATGGTTTTATCTGAGATCGTGGCTATGGTAAATGAAAGATACGATAAAGGCTGGAAGCCACAGACTGCATCCACATTTCTGGCACGTCTGGTACAAAAGAAATTTCTGCGCATGGATAGGGACGGAAGAATATACACGTACCATCCATTGGTAACAGATAAAGAGTTCAAAAACAAAGTGATGAACCAGTTTATATCTTTCTGGGAAGGCGGCTCACCGAAAGAATTTTTATCAGCTTATTATGATTATCACGGTGCGGATAAGGAAGAGCTGGATGAATTGAGGGAGTTAATAGATGGTTTGGATAAATAGAATATTCTTCATCCTATTATTAAACTCTATTTCCGGTGGTTTTGCTTATATCATCTGGAAGATAATTTCATTGGTGCTAGAAAAGTACGGGATGATTTCAACAACCTATCGGTTGTTGAAGATTGTCATCGTATTTTTCTTTTTGCCAGTTACATATATCTTTTTGAGGCTGAGATCAATATATGATGTAACGTATATGTGGTTAATGCCGCAGATGGACTTCCACATTAAGATAGGGTATGTAGCATGGTTTATCGGGATGGTGGTTTTTGCAGTGTTATATGCTATCCGTTATGGAAAGTTTATACGGATGAGTGTATATACGACAAAACTGATAGATAAACGTATCATTGGACTTTTTCATGAGGTATGTGATGCGGAAGGCGTCAGTGACAGGATGCGTGGGAGGATCAAATTGATGGAGAATCCGGCATATCCTACTGCATGTGCCAGTGGTGTTCTTTTCCCGAAAATCGTATTATCGGATGATACGAAGGAAATGAAGGACGGAGATTTGAAGATTATATTGGCGCATGAATTGTATCATTTGTGTCATCATGATCTGCTCGTCAAACAGTTGGCTTTTCTTGTATTGCTGTTGAATTGCTGGAATCCGGCGGCATATGCGCTTGTCTATAGTGTGAATAACTGGTCAGAATGTGATTGTGACAGACATGTGATTTTCAAATGGCTGGATGGAAGTTTGAAAACATATTATTCCATGATGGTAGCTTGTTTTGTCAATCAGAATATTTTAGTCTCTCTGAACGTGGCATTGTTCAATCATCGCAAAAGTATAAAACGGAGGATAAAGCGTATGGAAAAGTATAAAGCAGGAAGAAAGCTTGCGGGAGCTGTTATGGCGCTTGTGCTGGTGATTGGTTCATCCATGTCTGTATTTGCTGCATCTGAAATTGCGGCTGATGTATGTGAAAGAGAATATGCACCGAGCGGCGTAGAACGCAATTTTGTGAATGAGACGAGTGTAGAAGCGCAGGATGATCTGGAAATCTACACTATGACAGCGGAGGAGATGGAAGAACTGCTCAAGGAAGAGGGCGGTTCTATTATAGAAGATAATAGCAGAACAAATAAATTCTTTGACTGGACGATTCCGGGTGTGACTATAAAGGCAACCTCTGCATTCTGGTGTTCTTCTTCATCTATTAAGGTTACAGCAGAGATAAGTCCAAAGTATGCGTGGGTTGGGATTATCGATCCGGATGGGACTTTTGAATATGTAAAGGGAACGGGTACAGTTTCAAAGACATTTCCGATATCCCAGAAGGGAGCGTATAAGGTATTTGTAAAGAATATCAATGCTACGGAAATTGATGCGATTGGATATTATATTTATTAGTTTATCCGTTATATAAGAAAAGTGCAGATTCAGGACTTGGCAGTGAAAAAGGCTGCTGAGTCCTGATTTTGTTGCCTGATTTTTTAACACTTTAAAGCAAAAAAGGGGATGCATTTTCCGAAATTCTGTTGTATACTATAGAAACCGGCGGGTATACCCGAGGCTGTCGGCTACAATACAACATGAGGAGAATTGACATGGAAATAATCGGTAATATGATGTCTGTCCGGGAGGACGCAAAAGTAGTGGATGCCACCCTTCGCGACGGTGGTTTGGTGAATGATTTTTATTTTTCAGATGAATTTGTCCGCGACCTGTATGAGATGAATCTCAGGGCTGGTGTGGACTATATGGAATTTGGTTATAAGGCAGACAAGGAGTTGTTTGATGTAGATAAGTTCGGAAAATGGAAATTCTGCCGGGACGAGCATATCCGGGAGATCGTAGGAGAGAACGATACGGATCTGAAAATAGCGGTTATGGCAGACGTCGGACGCTGTGATTACAAGCATGATATTGTGGATAGGGCAAACAGTTCGATCGATTTGATCCGTATAGCCACATATATCAATCAGATGCCGGAAGCCATTGCAATGATCGAGGATGCTGCGGCAAAGGGATATGAGACTACCTGCAACATTATGGCTGTCTCCAAGTGTCAGGAATCCGATCTGGATATTGCTCTGGACATGCTGGCAAAATCTCCGGTAAATGGTATCTATATTGTGGATAGTTATGGTTCTCTTTATCCCATTCAGATCCGTGCGCTGACTCAGCGTTATCTGCGAGTGGCTACGATGGCTGGAAAGTTTGTGGGTATTCATGCGCACAATAACCAGCAGTGTGCTTTTGCAAACACGATTGAAGCTATGTCCGTGGGTATCAGTCTGATGGATGCAACCGTGTGTG
This sequence comes from uncultured Lachnospiraceae bacterium, assembly GCA_964428795.1. Classification (GTDB taxonomy): domain Bacteria; phylum Bacillota; class Clostridia; order Lachnospirales; family Lachnospiraceae; genus CAYRZL01. The sequence goes on from CAYRZL010000057.1 coordinate 13,857, forward strand.
GTATGGGACGTGGTGCAGGAAACTGTTCCATGGAAGGTTTGCTTGGATTTCTGAAGAATCCAAAATACAAGCTCAATCCGGTGCTGCGTTTTATCGAGAAACACATGGTAGAGATGAAGAAAAATTATGATTGGGGTTATGATATCCCGTATTTGCTGACCGGATTGACAGATCAGCATCCTCGCAGTGCTATTGCGGCGGTGAAGGATAAGAATACCGGATATACAGATTTCTATCAGCAACTGTTGGATTAGGGAAATATTTGAAAAATTAAGTATAATTAAAATGAATATGAATATGTTAAAAACCGGAAGCACTGTCAATACTTCCGGTTTTTATATACTTATTTTGAATCAATACCATGTTCGACAAGTATTTGCATAAGATGTTCCAATTCAGCATTTAATTGTTTGTTATCGGCATTTAGTTGTTTCACTTGTAAGTTTAATTGTTCTTTATCTGTATTCAGTTGTTCCACCTGAACACTGAGTTGCTCTTTATCAGCATTTGCCTGTTGAAGTTCTTCTGTGCGCTTAGCTAAAAGCGTTTCCCGTCCGGCGGTTCGTCTATAGTAGTCCTCTACCGCTTCACAGCGTTGACGGACTTTTTCTTCCTGCGTCAGTTGATATATGGTGGAAGTGGCTTCTGCCATATGTTTATCGGATTTTGCCAGCATTTTCAGTTCCTCCCATGTGGTTACAGATGGTACTTTGAGAAAAGCATAGAATCATCTGTATTAGAATATGAACAATATAACAGAGAAAAGGAGATTTATCAATATCGGAAAAGTGCACAAAATGATACGGTTGAAGATAAGATAAAAACTTCCGATATGGATGCACAGGCACCAAATCGGAAGTTTTTCAGATTAGAAGTTTTTCAATTATAGAAGGAGGGCAAATTTATGAGGAATTATTTTTTGGCCTGTTCTGCAAAGCTGGTATCCACCAATGCACTGTAATCAGGTCTTGCGCTTAATTCTCCGGCAGTATCCAGAATATCCAACAGCAGAGTAAAGCTCTCCTCAGAAAAGACCAGATCCGTCTTCCAGGTGTCCTGTTCATGATAACGATTTACAATCGTAGTGATCGTATCCAGATCCGTCTCTTCAAATTGAGGCTGGATGGCAGTGGCAATTTCTTCCGAAGTGTGCTGATTTACATAATCCATTCCTTTTTGAAGTGCATCGGTAAATCCCTGAATGATTTCAGGATTTTCTTCGATAAAGCTTTGTTTTGCACTAAAGGCAGTATAAGGCACATATCCGGAATCTACACCGAGAGATGCGATGACATATCCGGCGCCTTCTTTTTCAAGAGCAGTTGCAGATGGCTCAAATTCAACAGAGAAGTCTCCCGAACCGCCGGAAAAAGCGGCAGCGGTAGAACCAAAGTCAATACTCTGGTCGATATTTACGTCCCCGGCAGGATCGATACCGTTCTGTTTCAGGATATATTCAAATACCATCTCAGGCATTCCGCCCTTTCTTCCGCCCAATACGTCTTTGCCTTTCAGATCATCCCAGGTAAAGTCAGAGACAGGCTCTCTTGCCACCAGAAAGTTTCCGGCACGCTGTGTAAGCTGCGCAAAGTTTACGACGGTGTCATTTGCACCCTGATTGTAAGCATAGACGGTAGTTTCAGGTCCCATAAAGCCGATATCGGCATCTCCCGAAATTAACGCGGTCATAACTTTGTCTGCGCCAAATCCGCATACCAGTTCCAGGTCAATTCCAGTTTCCTCAAAGTATCCCTCTTCTATGGCAACGTACATCGGTGCATAGAAAATGGAGTGGGCGACTTCGTTCAGAGTGACCTTAGTGAGATCTTTTGTGGTGTCCTGGCTTGCAGCAGAGCCGGATGTTTCCGGTGATGCTGCACTGCCTGTGTCCTTCGAATCTGCGGTGGGGTCGGTGCTTTCTGCATCTGCCGAAGCAGTATTGTCTGAAGCATCTGCAGGCGCTGTTCCACATCCGGCAGCTATCACACTGGTAACAGCCAGAAGAGCACAGAGAAAACAGGCGAGAAAGTTCTTTTTTAATTGGTGCATGATGAATCCTCCAAAAGTTGCAAAAGAATATTTTTTTATATCATATTGCAAAATTATGATTTTGGTGAATTTCATGCATAAAAAATCAGACCGGAGAAAATTTATTGCTGTCGATCACATAAGACCTGTGAAATTTAATATCCAGCTTAAACAGGTTATAAAGATAAGATGCGCTTTCGTGGTAGTATCCGGTTTCATACAGGTACAACCGCTCGCAGGTGCGGGATGGATAAAATTCTTCCATGGCATCCTGCAGGGAGGCGCCTGTTTCTTCCACGATCATCATGAGTATTCTTATTGTCAGACGTTCCATCTGAGCGTAAGTTTCTTCGGGATAATTCATCATCATGTGTATTTCCTCTTTTGTTGTTTGAAAATGGGTTTGCGTCAGTCCAGATCACTGCCATTGTTGATGCAGCATACGGACAAGCGGCGCAAAATGGTATTCATTTGTTTTTCTTTCAGAATTTCATAATGCTTCTCCAGATAATCGATGCCGCCGTGGGTGAGCAGATACAAATAAGACATTTTTGGCGATAACATTCTGGTGCGTGCAAACATATTGACACAGCGTACCATAAATTCAGTTTTGTCAAAAAGTTCATCTGTCATAATTGGTTCTCCTTTGCGAGTTTCTGAAAATAGTTATAAACTAAATCATTCGTAAATTTGTACTTTAAACAGTATAAAAATCATATTTGAATCTGTCAATTATAAATATTCTTCTTTTGGAAAAAAGGTAAGAAACTCTTTACGAAAATACTTTACTATGTTAAAATTTTTAAGTTACCAAGTATCCGAAGGAAAGCTCCGGTGGAGGTTTTCTTTCGGGCTAAACTGTAGAAGGACAGGTGAGGGTATGAATAAGAAAATAAAAACCGAGGCGGTTGATCATTTGTTTGAGGCTATTTTGAAGCTGGAGACGAAAGAGGAGTGTTACAGCTTTTTTGAGGATGTATGTACGATTAACGAGCTGCTTTCTTTCTCTCAGAGATTTGAGGTCGCAAAAATGCTGCGGGAACAGCGTACATACTTGGATATTGCGGAGAAAACGGGAGCTTCTACTGCTACTATCAGTCGTGTGAACCGGTCTCTTAACTACGGAAATGACGGATATGACATGGTGTTTGCACGTATGGGACTGCCAGCAAATGGAGAAAAGTGATTCCATATAGGGCTGGCAGTACTATTTTAAGTGATTGTCATTTTTGGGGCGTGTAGGATTTTCGCTGCGTGAATCATTATAGATATCCGTCAGCTTTTCTATCAGAAGTTTTTTTACATAGATATCCAGATTCAGCAGTACGATGAACATGAACATTTGAAGATGTTCCTGTTCTTCCCCTTCCAGTTCGGGAAAGGTTTTCCGGCTGAACTCAAATTTTTCTTCCACATCTTTTTTCAGGCTTTCTACCGCATCGTGTTCCATGTCAAAGACCACGTTGTAGATATCTTCCATTTTCAATCCATCTGTGTTTGAAAAGTATTTTTCAATGAGCGGTGTCAGAAGGGATTGAATATCGTTGATGCAGAGTACATTTTTAAAATAGTAGATAAATACCATGGTCACGATATGTTCTTTGGAATATTTCTTTTTATCCGGTGCAGGGAGCACCCGGTTTTTCGCATAGTTGTTGATCATGGTTTTTGTGAGGATTTTATCCTCCGGATACCGTTTTGTGGCAGATAACTGCTCATCCATAAAGGTCGTTACCTGATCCATATAAAGCGGAATGTTTGGCAGTTCTTTGGGATTGATAAAGTCAATACGGGAGAGGCTTTCCATTATGCTGTTCATCAAATCATCTTTATCCAGTGTCATAAAATTGTCATCCTTTCCTGATTGTTTTATCGTATGTATATGATTATACCAAATGAAGAAAAAAACTCAAGACAAAAAATATCGAACAAATGTGTGGAAATTGTTGCCCGTATGTGATACAATGAGCGCAAGTGAGAAGAATGAATGCAGGCATTCATTCGGCGAGCGGCGAATGCCGATCATGAATGAAATTCATGATACAAT
>CAYRZL010000058.1:0-17430 GCA_964428795.1 uncultured Lachnospiraceae bacterium
ATACTGATAACTGGAATGAGGAAGAATGTACCGAGACACTGATCAGCGCCGTACTGAGGGCGATTTCCAGATAGAATGCATACAAAAAACAGCATTGGAGAGGAAAAAATTTCACCAATGCTGTTTTTTATTGCCGGACATATGAACGGTAAAATAAAACCTTGCTCCCTCGCCCACCTTGCTCTTTACGGAAATTTCCTCTCCGAGAGAAGAGATGATTTCCTTTGCAATCGCCAGCCCAAGACCGCTGCCGCTGTGATTTACGGAGGAAGCATCCTTGTAAAAACGCTCAAAAACATGAGAAACCGCCTCTTCCCTAATCCCCGTACCATTGTCGCTGACACAGAAGGTGGCGCAAGTGCCTCTCACGTCCGCACTTATGCGAATGATTCCCTGAGAATCGTGTCCTGTAAATTTTATTGCGTTATCCAGCAAAATGGCAAAGACTCTGCCAATCCCCGTCTTATTTGTGTACAAAGGCGGTATATTCCATACAGAATCATCTATGCATAAACGAATATCCAAATCCTCACACCGTGACATGTAGATATCCTGTACCGGTTCCATCAGATCATTTATTTCAATAATACTTTTTGAAAGATCAACCCGGTGCTCCTGAAGCCTGGAAAGTTCCATGATATCCTGCACTGTACGTTCTAACTGCCGGGCTTCCCTCGTAATCATCCCATAGCAATGGGCTCTGGATTCCTCACTTGTCAAAAGTCCCTCATTCAAAGTTTCTGCCATAGCCAGAATAGATGCAATAGGAGATTTCAGCTCATGACTGACATTTGCCACATAACAGCGGTAGATTTCATTTATTTTCTCATTTTTGCTGCGTACCACTCTTGCGGATACATATATAAGAAAAAAAGCTAACGTGTAACCTATAAGACATGTATAGAAAACCGCCGGTGTGTAACGAACCCCCTTGACCATAAAAAGCTCGCCATAAAATACTCCTTTTTCATATACGGGCGCGCTTGCGACAGCAGTAAAATAGGGCACCGACAGGCTAGGGGCAATCGTATAATTTGCCTTCTCATCCTCAGAAAAGCGTTCATACCGCCGGACGAATCTTTCATAATTTTCAAAAGCAGCGGACTCATGCCCCTGTAAACCGGAAATCTCCCCGTCAACGTACATGTAGATACCCATATGCTTATCGTCAAAATCACTGTCCATATCCCCCTCTGCGGAGAGCTGAGCTGCACCCGTAATGACATTTTCCTTTATGCCTTTGTGATACCTGAACTGAAGCAGGTGTAAACAGCCTATCGTCAAAAATAAACATATGATATACAAAAAAACAATAACCAATATGCTGCGGCACGTTTTTTTCCCTTTTTGTCCCGTCCTATGTAATATCATAAATCACCTTTTCACACCCAGGCGATATCCCACGCCATATATACTCTGGATCTCAAAATGAATCGTATCCGGCAGCTTCCGCCTAATCCTTTTAATGACAGCATCCACAGCCCTGGTATCCCCGTAAAAGTCAAATCCCCACACAGCCTCAAGGATCTGCTGGCGGTTTAATACCTTCTGGGAATTTTCAATCATATAGCTCAGAAGCCCTACCTCCTTTGCTGTCATGTCCATTTTTTGTCCGGACACATACACATCCATGGTTTCCGGATCTACGCTGAGTCCCTCAAAGGATCGCTTTGCCGGCTTTTGCATGGAACAGGTACGGTTCAGAATCCTTTGAACTCTGATAGAAACCTCTCTGGGTGAAAAAGGTTTTGTCACATAATCATCTCCGCCAAGCTCCAGTCCGAGCACCCGGTCGATCTCTTCACCAAGAGCACTCAAAAACAGAATAGGGGTATCGCTTTCTCCCCGGATCATTCGGCAGACATCCATCCCGGACATATCCGGAAGCATTATATCAAGAACAATCAGATCTATTTTGTGTTCAGCGAAAGCTCTCAGAGCCGATGCTCCATCATAAGCAGATATGATGGATATATTTTTTTCCTTCAAAAATCGGCTCAGACTCTCATGAACCGCTTCATTATCATCACATATCAATACCGTGCTGCAGCTCATATTATTTTGTTAGCTCCTTTTAATAATAATTAGGTATATCTAATTTCATTGAATTTATAATACACGATTCGATGAGAAAATTCAACAAAAATTACAATTATGACGTATTTATGTCTAATTTCTGCCTCATTTTTATAATAGAATTAACCATGACTAACCAATCGTATATCTGCTTCCAACTTTATAATAGAAGCAATGATGAAAAGAAAATAAGTAAGGAGGATTTCAATGAAAAAGAGAGATTTAAAAGCAAAGTTTTTAACATCTGCCCTGACGGTTGCTCTGGCTGCAAGTTTGATTCCTGCATCCGCTTTTGCCGCAAGGGGTGACGTTGAAGGCGGCACCGGCACGGAGGGCAGCACCGACACGGAGGGCGGCAGACCCGGCGGTGGTTCAACGGTTTCTGATTCCGTTTTGACTGTTCCGGAAGGACTCGAAAACGGTGTGTATTCAGGAACAGCAACCGTTCAGCAGGACGAGGATGAGGATTTTACAAATTATACGATCCGGGTTTCCGCAGAGGTTACAGACGGTGCCATTACCAATGTTTATGTATCGGGAGCCGGCGGAAACAATCTGTCATATTCCAACGATGCTTTAGCCGGAATTTTAAAACAGGTAACAGGACTTACAGCCGGTAATGCGGATATGGATATGGTTTCCGGCGCTACCTGCTCTTCCAAGGCAATCGTTCAGGGTCTGAACACAGCGCTTCAGGGCACTCCTTCCTTAACCACCTATTCCGTAAACAATGGCATCTCAAATGTGACATATCTGCCGGACGGCAGCACATTTACCGTAACCATTACAAATCCTGTGGAGGGTGTAAATTATGCAGACATCGGATTGCAGTACGGAGTTGGAAAATTTGCCGGAGATCTGGTGCTTGGAGATGATTACTCTGTAACTCGCCTTGAAGCGACAGATAACTCCGTAACATATCAGATCACCATCAATAAAGATTCCAAATATGTGATCAACGATGATGATCTTATACATTCAGAATTGTATAATGAACCCGGTAGACAGCTCACCCTGACTGTAGCGGAACAGGGTCTTGGAACAATATACATCAAATCTACTGCTGAGCTGTCCATTGCAAACAACACAATATCTCTGACAGGAGGCAACGGGGAGACCCTGTCCGACTTCCTTGCTCTCATTGACGAAGTAAAGGTTCAGTATGAGGACGAGAACGGTGAGGAAGTATCCAAAACCTACACGACTCAGTGGCAGCACGATATGGAGCCTGCATTCCTGGGTTCAGATCTCTTCTCTGAGGATGGAAGCATCAACTTTGATGTCGTAGCCGAAGTTACCAAACAGGGGGATGACTTTGAAGCCGAGAAGGATGAGGAAGGAAACAATATCACCTATTCCGAGAATGTATTTCCTTATGGTGCAGACGGTGATTATTATATTACGGTAACTTCCGGCGGCGGTTACGATGAAGTCAGCGGCTATGTGGGCGTTAAAAACGGACTGGCAGACAGCAGAGCAGAAGATGGAAACTGGTATTACTACACCGACGGAAAAATCGATGCTGCATACACCGGATTCGCCACAAACAAAAACGGATCCTGGTATGTGACCAAAGGAAAAGTTTCTTTTAAGAATAACTCTGTAATTAAAGATGAAACCGGAGCTATCGGAAAGAAAAACACCTGGTACTATGTAACAGGCAGCAAGGTTCAGACGAAATTTACCGGACTGGCAGATTATCCAAATGAAAATGGCTGGTGGTACATCAAAAATGGCAAGGTTGATTTCTCTGCCAATACAGTAGCTAAAAACAAAAATGGCTGGTGGTATGTAACCGGTGGTAAAGTACGGTTTGATTTTAATGGTCTGGCAAATTATCCAAATAAAAATGGCTGGTGGTACATCAAAAATGGTAAGGTTGATTTCTCTGCCAATACAGTGGCTAAAAACAAAAATGGCTGGTGGTATATAACCGGTGGTAAAGTACAGTTTGACTTTAATGGTCTGGCAAATTATCCAAACAAAAATGGCTGGTGGTACATCAAAAATGGTAAGGTTGATTTCTCTTACGCTGGACTGGCACAAAACAAAAACGGTACCTGGTATTTAAAGAACGGAAAAGTTGATTTCTCCTTCAACGGAAAAGTAACCAATAACGGAAAAACCTACACAGTGAAAAACGGAAAAGTGCGATAAACATACGCACAAAAACAATATTGGCAGGGGACATCCCCTGCCAATACTGTTTTTATTGCCAAGTATGCGCTTTCTGTCCATACACATAGGTGACGAAAAAGATCACTGCAGCAATGATCACGATCATCGGTCCTGTCGCCACATTGGTATAATAGGATACCACCAACCCCAGCAGCCCGGAAAACATGGAAAATACTATCGCAAAAAAGTGATATTCACGAACATTTCCTGCCAGATTCCGGCTGGAAGCCGCAGGTAAGATCAGCAGTGCATTGATAATTAAAATTCCAACCCACTTAATAGAAAGCATCACCACCAAAGCAATAAATACGGAAAACAGATTTTCAATCAAAGCCACCCGCACACCGTGACTTTTTGCCAGTGCGCGATGAATGCTGACCGACTGCAGCTGATTGTAGCATACACACCAGAAAATCAGTGTCGCGGCAAAAATCAGAAGCAGATACACAATCTCCCTTTTTGTAATACTCAGGATATCTCCCACCAGCAGGCTCGAATATTTGCTGAAATTTCCTCCCATCGACAAAATCGCCAATCCAACCGCAATGCTGCAGGAGGAAAATACGGAGATGATCGTATCGGTGGATGCCATATTTTTGCTCTTGATCAAATTTAAAAGCAGTGCAAAGAAAACTGCAAAGACAATCATTGCCAGATTCGTATCTGCCGCCCCGAAAATCACGCCGATAGCAATCCCCGTCAATGCAGAATGTCCCAGCGCATCCGAAAAAAACGCCATCTTATGACTGACGATCATCGTTCCCATAATGCCAAACAAAGGGGTGATGATAAGTACTGCCAGCAAAGCCAGCTTCATAAAATCATATTGAAGAAACGCCTCTAAATTCATTTCAACGCCTCCTCTCCATCCTGCGTATGCGCTTCACAGGTATGCTGCTGTCTTGGGTACACACGTTTCACGGGCTCCCGCTGCTCATATATAAAATCTTCATCCGTTTCAGGATTTGCATTTCGGTAATCACTGGTGGCTCTCGCCTTGTGACCGGTATACATGTTCTCCTGTTTCCCCGCTGAAAACGTCTGGCAGAAAGCCTCGCTCTGAAATACCTCCCCCACAGATCCCTGCGCCCGGACCGTCTTATCCAGCAATACGACCTGATCCGCATAGCGTGCCACATAATCCAAATCATGGGAGATCAGAATAATTGCCAGATCATAGCTGCGTTTCAGCTCATCAATGGTCTCATAAAAGGTTTCCATGCCATTGCTGTCGATACCGGATACCGGCTCATCCAGCAGAAGCAGATTCGGTTCATTCATAATTGCCAGAGACAACAACACACGCTGCAGCTGTCCCCCGGACAGGTTACACACCTGTTTATCGATGAGATCTTCCACGCCGAACACCCGGAGATGCTCGGCAATATCCGCCTTCATTTTCCTGGTTTTCCAGAGAAATGTGGGTGTATGAAAATGAAAACCTGCCATCAGATCGTACACACTCACCGGCGTATTTTTTTCTATATTCAGACTTTGAGGCACATATCCGATACGAAGCTGCTGCAAATTTCCGTTTTCCCGGTCTTTAAATTCAATGTTTCCGGTATGCGCAATGTCTCCCAGAATGGCACGGATCAACGTAGATTTTCCCGCACCGTTCTTTCCGATCACAGCGGTCAAGGAGCCGCAGTGGATATGAAGATTGACATGTTCCAGAATCACCTGATCGCCGATGGTTACACCAAGATCATTCATTTTAATGCAGTGCAGCCCGCATGGTTTTATGATCTTCTTCACGCTCCTGTCTCCTCCTTTCCGCTTACATCTCATTATGATTTCTCATACAATCCGGCATGAACTTTATAAAACGCCGCGTCACTTCCTCGCCGCATATTCCCGCAGCAGTTCTATATTCTGCCTCATGCCGTCCAGATACGAATCCGGATCATAATCCCCGCGCACAAGCGTATCCAGATATAGAACCGTCGCTCCGGTCTCTTCAGCGACCATATCTCCCATATCCTTACCGTAAAGCTCTTCCGCAAGTATCAGAGATACTCCCTGCTCCTCGATGGCAGATACCACATCCGCCACTTCTCCGGCGCTGACCTGACGCTCCTCGTCCAGATCCATAAGCTGAACTACATTCATCCCGTAATCCTCCGCTAGAAACTCATACGCCTCATGAAACAAAATCACGTTTTCTCCCGCAAGCGCCTCCCGCAAATCCGCCGCCTCTTCCTGCAGGGAAGCTATCCGCCTCACATAATGATCCGCATGTTCCCCATAGGCAGAAGCATGTTCCGCATCCGTTTCTGACAGATGCGACGCAATGGCCGTCACCTGCTGCGCATAGCGGGACATACTCATCCAGTAATGCGAGTTTTCTCCATATTCATAAACTCCTTCACCGGTATCAATGATCTCCAGCTTTGGATACGCCTCTGCCACATCCTCAAGAAAGCTCTCTGCTCCTCCTCCATTGATGATAAAGACATCCGCTGTGGACAGCAGCTTCATATCCTCCGGCGTCAGTTGAAAATCATGGAGACAGCCGGTCTGAGGTTCGCTGAGATTTTGCAGGGAGACGCCCTCGCAGTCGCCGATCACATTCTGTGCAGCAATATACATGGGATAAAATGAGGTGACTACCGTCAGCTTTTCTCCACGCGCTTCTGCCTCTGCGTCTGTACTTTTCGCATATAAATCTGTCAACAGCAGACTTACCGCCGCGATACATATCAGCATAACTGCCGCAAATCCATATTTTTTCACTCTCTATTCCTCCGCAGATTTCTCTCCCGACACGAGAGAGTCCATCAACGCCCATATTTCATCCCGTCCCTGCTTTGTCTCGGCGGAAAACGGAATGATCACCGTGCCCGGTTTTGCGCCAAGTCCTGTCCGGATCGCTTTCACCTGCTTCTGTACCTGGCTGCGCTTGATCTTATCCAGCTTTGTAGCAATGATAACAGGCTCATATCCCTGATATGCGATCCACTCATACATAGTACGATCATTTGCAGAAGGACCATGGCGGATATCAATGAGCAAAAATACCGCCCGAAGCTGTATTGACGTATGCAGATACCGCTCGATCATTTTGCCCCATTTTTCTTTTTCCGAGGCGGAAACCTTTGCATAGCCATATCCCGGCAGATCGGTCAGATACATCACATCATTGATATTATAAAAATTGATGGTCTGCGTCTTCCCCGGCTGGGAAGAAATGCGTGCCAGGGATTTCCGGTTCATCAGCGCATTGATCAGGGAGGATTTTCCTACATTCGATTTTCCCGCAAAAGCGATCTCCGGCTTATCATTGTCCGGCAGCTTGCTCGTATATCCGCACACTTTCTCCAAATTTACATTTTTTATGATCATAATGTATATTTCCTTTCCGCGCTATTTACAAAGGGCGATTTCCAGCACATCTTCCATCGTCTCTACAAAACGAATGGTAAGACCTTTTCTGATTTCTGACGGAATCTCTTCCACATCCCGTTCATTTTTCTTCGGAACGCAGACAGTTTTAATTCCCGCATTTTTTGCAGCCAGTGTCTTTTCTTTCAGACCGCCGATCGGCAAAACTCTTCCACGCAGTGTGATCTCGCCTGTCATCGCTACATCCGCATGCACCGGAGTGTCCGTAATGGCGGACAACATAGCTGTCGCCATGGTGATTCCTGCGGACGGGCCATCCTTTGGAACCGCACCTTCGGGAATATGTATGTGAATATCATGCTCCTTGAAATAATTTTCCTGAATGTTGTATTTCTCCGCCACAGAACGGATATAGCTGATGCCTGTCTGAGCAGATTCCTTCATCACATCTCCAAGCTGACCTGTCAACTGGAACTCTCCCTTACCCGGCATAATATTTACCTCGATCTGCAGGGTATCTCCGCCCACACTGGTCCATGCAAGCCCCCGCACAATACCTACTTCATCCGTCTCATTCGCCATGTCTACCGTAAAGCGTTCCGGTCCAAGATAGTTTTCCAGACTGGACTGTGTAAGACGAATCTGTTTTTTCTTCTTCTGATAAATTTCCCTTGCGGTCTTGCGGCATACTTCACCGATCTTCCGCTCTAATCCACGGACCCCTGCCTCTCTTGTGTATCCCCGGATAATACGTTCCAGCGCGGCATCACTGATGGACAACTGACCTTCCTCAATACCGTTTCGTTCCATCTGTTTGGCAATGAGATGTTCTTTTGCAATGTGCATTTTTTCATTTTCCGTATAGCTGCTCACCTCGATCAGCTCCATACGGTCCAGCAACGGTCTTGGAATCGTCTGCACATCATTTGCTGTGGCAATGAATAACACTTCCGACAGATCAATGGGAATTTCCACATAGTGATCCACAAACCGGGAATTTTGCTCGGAGTCCAGCACCTCCAGCATGGCAGATGCGGTATCACCTTTATAATCGCTGCTCATTTTGTCGATCTCATCCAACAGCATCAGCGGATTTTTTACCCCGGCAGATTTCATTCCCGCCGCGATACGCCCCGGCATAGCTCCAACATAGGTTCTGCGGTGCCCGCGGATCTCCGCCTCATCTCTGACGCCTCCCAGACAGATGCGCACATATTTTTTGTTCAGCGCACTTGCCACGGATTTGGCAATACTGGTTTTTCCGGTTCCGGGCGGTCCCACCAGACAAATGATAGGACTGTCGCCCTTTTGCGTCAGATTGCGCACTGCCAGAAATTCGAGAATGCGCTCCTTCACCTTCTCCAGACCATAATGATCCGCATTCAACGTCTGTTCCGCATTGTCCAGATCATTGTTATCCCTGGACGTCTTATTCCATGGCATATCCAACAGTGTTTCAATGTAGCCCCGCATCACGGTCCCTTCCGAAGAACTGGGCGCCATATTTTTAAATCTCAGAATTTCTTTTTTAATTTTTTCTATTGTGCTCTTATCAGCTTCCAGCTTGTCTGCTTCTTCCATAAAACGGTCCGCGTCGGATACGGTATCATCTTCTCCCAGCTCCTCGCGAATGACCTTCATCTCTTCCCTGAGAATATATTCTCTCTGGTTCTGATCGATCCGTTCTTTCACCTTCTGCTGCAGGTCGGTCTTTATCTGTACAATATTAGTCTCTACCATCAGAAGCTCCATCAGCGTCTCATAGCGCTCCTGCACTGTGACAGCCTCAAGAAGCTGCTGCTTTTTCACATAATTTACAGGCAGATTATTTATGATCTGATCCATCAGGGCTCCCAGCTCATCAATACCGTCCGCCTGCTTTGCCAGCTCCTTTCCCCCCTTCGGAATTGCCGCACAGTATGCAATCAAAGCCTCCTTAATACAGCGTACCATAGCTTCTGCCACATCTGCATCAAGCGTATTATTCGTTTCCTCATCAAACAGCACGATCTCCGCCTTGAGAAAATCCTCATGTTCCAGAAGGTATGCCAGCTCTGCCCGTTCCTTTCCTTCCACCAGCACGCGGATCACATTGTTCTGAAGCCTTATGACCTGTTTGATTTTTGCCACAACACCTATGCGGTACAGATTCGTCTCCTTCGGTTCCTCCACGTCCATATCCTTCTGTGTAATAAGGAAAATCTTTTGCTCCCGCATCATGGCATATTCAATTGCCTTTACTGATTTTTCCCTGCTGATATCAAAATGCGCCACCATCCCGGGCAGGATCACTACGCCCCGCAGCGCGACAGCGGCCATTTCCATCATGTATTCTTTTATCATTTCTTGCGTCCTCTATTTTTATACAGCCTGAGCTGCTTTCTCATTTTCATATGCATAAGAGGATTACATGTCCCGCATGTAACCCTCTTTTCCATCTACTGTTTGTGTGTGACTATCGGTTCTGCATCTCCCGTGACAGCATCCCGTGTAATCAGACATGTTTCTATTGTTTCATCGGAAGGCACCTGATACATTACATCCAGCATTACGTTCTCCAAAATTGCACGCAACCCTCTTGCACCCGTCTTACGCTCAATGGCTTTCTCTGCCACTGCTTTCAGGGCATCTTCCTCAAAGTTCAAAACTACTCCATCCAGCTCCAGCATTTTCTTATACTGTTTTACCAGGGAGTTTTTCGGCTCTTTCAGAATCTGAATCAATGCTTCCTCATCCAGCCCCTCCAGAGATACCGTCACCGGCACACGCCCGATAAATTCCGGAATCAGACCGTACTTCACAAAATCCTGAGGCATGGCTTCTTTTAACAGATCCCCCACTTTCTTCTCTTTCTGGTCTGACAGACGCGCATTAAAGCCGATTCCCTTCTTATCCAGACGGGAATCAATGATTTTCTCCAATCCCTCAAAGGCTCCGCCGCAGATAAAAAGAATATTTGTGGTATCAATCTGGATCAGTTCCTGCTGCGGATGCTTACGTCCGCCCTGCGGCGGTACAGAAGCCATCGTTCCCTCAATGATCTTTAACAAAGCCTGCTGTACACCCTCACCGGACACATCTCTGGTGATGGAAGCGTTCTCAGATTTTCTTGTAATCTTGTCGATCTCATCAATATAGATGATACCATACTGGGCTTTCTCAATATCATAATCGGCAGCCTGGATGATCTTCAGCAAAATATTCTCTACATCTTCACCTACATAACCGGCTTCCGTCAGTGTGGTAGCGTCTGCAATGGCAAACGGTACACCAAGGATACGCGCCAGGGTCTGAGCGAGCAATGTCTTTCCGGATCCGGTAGGTCCAAGCATCAGTATATTACTCTTTTGCAATTCCACATCCAGATCACGACCTGCCAGTATTCTCTTGTAATGATTGTAAACTGCCACAGAAATCACTTTTTTTGCATTTTCCTGCCCGATAACATAATCATCCAGAAATGCTTTGAGCTGCTCCGGCTTTAACAGATTGATGTCAAAATCCGGACCGCTGCTTTCCTCTTCTTCCAGTTCTTCTTCTATAATTTCCCTGCAGATATCCACACAGTTGTCGCAGATATAAGCACCACCCGGGCCTGCGATCAGCTTGCGCACCTGCTCCTGTGGTTTCCCACAAAAGGAACAACGTATTCTATCGTCACCGTTGTTTCTTCCTGCCATACTACTACCTCTCTGTTATGCATCATCCGATGAATCGGCGTTCTTTTTTTATTCTCTGTTGGTAATGATACCATCGATAAGACCATACTCTTTTGCTTCCTCAGCGGTCATATAATAATCACGCTCTGTATCAGCGGCGATCTTCTCAAAAGGCTGTCCGGTGTTTGCAGCCAGAATGGTATTCAGACGCTTTTTCGTCTTTAAAATGTTTTCTGCCGCAATCTCAATCTCAGTCGCCTGTCCTCTGGCTCCGCCGGATGGCTGATGGATCATAATCTCTGCATTCGGTAGTGCAAAACGTTTGCCCTTTGTACCACCTGCCAGAAGGAACGCTCCCATGCTGGCAGCCATACCAAGACAAATGGTAGATACATCGCATTTGATATACTGCATCGTATCATAAATTGCAAGTCCACAGGTTACGATACCGCCCGGAGAGTTGATATACAACTGAATGTCCTTGTTTGGATCCTGAGACTCCAAAAACAACAACTGTGCCATGATCACACTGGCAGATGCCTCATTCACTTCTTCTCCAAGAAAAATTATTCTATCCTGCAGCAATCTGGAATAAATATCATAGCTGCGCTCTCCTCTGCTTGTCTGTTCAATGACGTAAGGTACTAAACTCATTGTCTCTGTCCTCCTGTTCTTCTTACTTTAATACAGACCGGTCCGAAACGAACCAGTCTGTCTTTCGCTGCCAAGTATGCGAAATATTCGCATATACGATTTATTCTTCGGCTGCTTCCTCAGCCTCTGGCTGTTTCTCCTGATATTTTACGCTGTCCATAACCAGTTTCAAAGCAGCCTGAGCAGCCAGATCGCCCTTCATAGCCTCTTCCTGCTCCGGTCCCATGTAGCCTTTCAGGGTCTCGATATCCATGTTATACATCTCGGACATCTTCTTTAAGTCCTCTTCTACCTGCTCATCACTGATCTCGATCTTCTCAGCCTCCACGATAGCATCCAGTACCAGACTGCTCTGGATACGACTCAGTGCATCCGGACGAACCTGCTCTCTCAGGCCATCCATGGTAACGCCTGTAATCTGCATATACTGCTGCAGAGACAGACCCTGCTGCTGCATGGACTGTGCAAACTGATTGATCATCTCATCTACCTGGGTGTCTACCATTGGATCCGGAATATCCATCTCGGAATCCTCAATGATCTTCTTAATAGCTTCATCTTCCTGATTATGTTTCTGAGCTTCTTCCTTCTGCTCTTTGATCTTATTTTCAACAGAAGCTTTGTACTCATCCATCGTATCAAACTCAGATACATCCTGAGCAAATTCATCATCCAGCTCCGGAAGCTCTTTTACTTTCACTTCATGGATCTTGCATTTGAATACTGCTGCTTTTCCAGCCAGATCTTCAGAATGGTAATCCTCCGGGAAGGTAACGTTTACTTCCACATCCTCGCCTACGTTCTTTCCGATCAACTGCTCCTCAAAGCCCGGAATAAAGGAACCGGAACCGATCTCCAGCGGGTGATTCTCACCCTTTCCGCCTTCAAATGCAACACCGTCAACAAATCCTTCAAAATCGATCACTGCCGTATCGCCATTCTCAATCGCTCTGTCCTCTACACTGATGGTTCTTGCATTGGACTGTCTTTCCTTCTCGATCTCTGCATTGATCTCATCCTCAGTAACCTCTACTGCTTCTCTTGTAACGGTTACACCAATGTATTTACCAAGCTTCACTTCCGGTTTTACAGCAACTTCTGCGGTATAAATGAAAGATTTGCCTTTCTCAAGCTGTACAAAATCAATGGTTGGTCTGGATACGATATCCAGTCCGGACTCATCTGCTGCTGCAGGATAAGTCTGCGGAAGCAGTATATTTGCAGCATCCTCATAAAAAACTGCTGCACCATACATCTTCTCGATCATAACCTGAGGTACTTTTCCTTTACGGAAGCCTGGGATGTTAAAACTGGATTTCTGTTTCTTATATGCCTCGGTGATTGCCTTGTCCAACTCCTCAGCCGGAACCTCGATGGTCAATTTTGCCATGTTTTTCTCTGATTTTTCAACCTGTACACTCATGTCTGTACTTCCTCCTTCAACTATATATCCAGTGCGTTTTTTCTAAAAAAGGGCGCACTTTCGCTCCTAACAATACCAACCGATTATATCATAGTGTTTTAATAATGTAAAGCCCCGAATTTACTGGCGCTGCAGTTTATAAGCCCCGATTTTACTGGCGTTGCAGTTCTTTTTAAACACTTTTTCAAAAAATCCTGTAACGAAAATCGGCTTTTCAGGATATATAAGCAGAAATATAAAAAAACAATCCCTGGCAGTTGTCAGAAGAGTTATTTGCGCAAACCAAAAAATTCAGTTACCATATACAAAATGACGAAAGAAGAAAGGGGGAATGCATCGTTGGATATTGATCAGATTTACCGGGACTACGCAAACCTGGTATTCAAATATTTGATGTGTCTTTGTCACGACCCCGATCTGTCAGAGGAACTTACGCAGGAAACCTTCTACCAGGCCATCCGCTCGGTACACAAATACGACGGAACATGCAAAGTCTCCACCTGGTTGTGTCAGATTGCAAAACATCTCTGGTATCACGAATTAGACCGCAGAAAACATAAATCTGCACTTCCGCTGGAACATGCAGACACAAAAGGAACTGCCAATGTGGAAGAAACCGCCATTCTCCGGCAGGAAAAAATGGATCTTTTTAAACAGATTCATCTGTTGAGCGAAATAGAAAAGGAAATCGTTTTTCTGCGTCTGACCGGAGAACTTTCTTTTCTGGAAATCGGAGAAATATTTGAAAAAAATGAAAGCTGGGCACGGGTTACTTTCTACCGTGCAAAACAAAAACTGAAAGGAGCGACGAAAAAATGAAATGTGCCATCGTAAGAGATCTACTCCCGATTTATTTAGACCATTTAACTTCGGAAGAAAGCAATTATGAAATTGAAAATCATATGCAGACATGCGATGCCTGCAGAGAATATTATGACGAAATGAGCGATCCCAAACCGGTCATATTACCAGAAAACCCGGAATCTACGGAACTGAAAAAAGATATTGACTTGCTGAAATCCTTCAAAAAGAGAAAAAGAAACTGGATTCTTACCATATGTATTGTAGCTGCGGCTCTTATCATACTGGTCTATCTGCTGAATTATCATCTGGTATCTGTCCCTTATGAAAAAGCCCAACCGGAGACACTGGTATCTGATACATCTATAAAAGTCGAACACCAGATGGGATATGGAGGCAGCACAGCTTCCTGGTGTAAGGGCATCCTGATTACTTCCATGGCCGGAAAAACATCCTATGGATATTTGCCTGTGGAAATCCGCACAGTAACCATAGACGGGAAGGACCAGCTTATCGCTTTTTTCACCAGCTATAAGTCTCTGCTGGATTATATCAAAAACCGCGATACCTTCGAACCGCCATACACGTCCGGAATAGACGTAATAACTGCCTTTTCCAGTGGCGAGCTGTATGACGGTACCCCGGTATCTGAGCTGAATGCCATCTATTATCTGGATCATAGTTTCGGGCGGGTAAAAAAAGCCGACAACGATACTCTGATAAATCTGATCGAAAAATACGGACATCTCACCTGGAATCAGGAAACCGGAAATGTACCGATCTACAGTGTGATTCAGGATGAATAATGCCGTTGCCAGAGGAAAGGACAAGGTCAAAAACGACCTTGTCCTTTCGTTAAATATCCCGATTTTATTTCTACACATGAGTAACAAATAGCGAAACCACTCCAATAATCAACAAAATCGGAAAAGCAATATAGATCAGTCCGAGCACTGCCAGTCCTATCAAAATAACCGGCAGAAACACGATTGCCAATAACACAACCGCTATACCCCATGATGCCTTGAATGCAAATGCTAACAGTTTTCCAAATATAATAAGCATCAAAATCGCAAACAAAATCTGAATCATCTCAGTTACCTCCTTTTATCCGTTTCCCATGAAATCTGGACATATCTTCCAGTCCCAGTTTCTCACTATAAATCTTCTGTTTGTTTATTTTTTCAATTAAAAAACCTGTTTTCACCCTTTCCTCTGCGCTCAATATTTTACTCATTCATACACCTGTCCCCACATTCTTTTTACGAAAATATTTTCTTTTTTTATAGTTATAGTTTATAATAAAGACATAAGTAAATAAACTTATAAAAAACCAACATAGCACATGCTATTTCCGCAAAAGTTGTAAAATAGAATCAAGGCAAAAGGAAAAGGAAACCGTCATGGGAAGAAAATCAACCAAAGAAAACAAAAATATATATCACATAAGTCGTGAACACCTGGGATATTCCAGAAGTCAGGCATCTGAAAAGCTCCAATTTATTTCAGCAGACCGCCTTGAAAGAATTGAAAACGAAAAAACATTACCGCATCCTGAGGAAGTGCTTGCCATGGCAGACTGTTATCAAAATCCTGCCTTATGTAATTATTTCTGTTCCCATGATTGTCCCATCGGACAGGAATATGTCCCGGAAGTCCAAGCGAAAAATCTTTCGCAAATAACATTGGAAATACTGGCTTCTTTGAATACACTCACAAAAGAAAAAGACCGGCTGATTGAAATAACCGTAGATGGCAAAATAACCAAAGATGAAATCTCTGATTTTAAAATGATTCAGGAGGAACTGGAAAAACTGTCTCTCACTATCGATTCTCTGAATCTGTGGAACAGCAATACGATTGCTTCCGGAAAAATTGACATGAACCAAAAATAAACAAAAAATTCCGGCTAATCAAACATGCGGTAAATCAGCAATCCCATTGATACCGTTTTAAATCCACATGATCCTCATTTTTTAATTCAATTCCCTCCTGCTGCAGCAGCATCCCCTGTTCCCGCCACCCGGGAGCCAGCCGCCCCGCATGATTGACAACTCTGTGACAGGGATATTCACCATAATACTGCGCCATGCTGAGAACTTTTCCGATATTGCAAAATCCTTCTTTCTCTGATATATTGTTCATATTCTAATACAGATAATTCTATGCTTTTCTCAAAGCAATATCTGTAACGATCTATTTGGTCTGAGGCGACTCGCCGCATTGTCCAGGTAATAGAACACAGTCATTTAGAAAAATAAACAGAGAAAGGGAATACACATATGACAAAAGACATCAAAACTGCTGTCACACACCATGAAATTAACTGGGATAACGTAACCGGTCCTGTCGCTATCCGCATGACAAACGATTATCTGTTCCGCGCCCTGATGCAGCAAAACAATAACGTATTAAAAGCATTGATGCAAAGGAATTTATACTGGATATCAAAGTGGAACTAAACGAATATACCGTAATCAATCTGGAAATGCAGGTCATTAACGAAGGAGACTGGCCGGAGCGTTCCCTTTGCTACCTCTGTCGTGCTTTTGATAACCTGAACAAAGGTGAAACATATACAGAAGTAAAACCCGTGATACAAATCGGTATCCTGGATCTTACTCTATTTAAAGATGATCCGGCCTTTTATGCCACCTATCACTTACGAAATGACCGGACACACAAACTTTATAGTGACAAATTGTGTATTTCTGTGCTAAACTTAAATCATATAAGCATGGCAACAGATGAGGACAAACATTACCACATCGATCACTGGGCAAAACTTTTTAAGGCCACCACATGGGAGGAACTGAAAATGTTAGCAAAATCCGATAAGCATATGGCAGAAGCCACTTCCACCATATATCAACTGACGCAGCAAGAAAAAATCCGTCAACGCTGTGAAGCGGTAGAGGATTATTATAGACGAACTGCCGGACGGGAAAAGCTTCTGGACAAACGCACCAAAGAACTTCAACAGACAAAAGCCGAACTTACTCAGGCAAATGCCGAATTAGAACGACTCAAGAAAAAACTTGCAGAACATGGTATAGATACAAATTAACGTCTGACGACGTTCATTTTTCCAATAACACCTATACCACACAGGTATTGAAATGGTCATTGCAAGTATGATATAATACGGACACTTAACGAACGCCAGTGAGTTTAGTGGAAGTAATATCTGGACACTTAATGAATGCAAGACAATGGCGCAGCATGAATTTAGTGAACAGGATATAATACGGACACTTAACGAACGCCAGTGAGTTTAGTGGAAGTAATATCTGG
>CAYRZL010000058.1:17530-17679 GCA_964428795.1 uncultured Lachnospiraceae bacterium
ACACTTAATGAATGCAAGACAATGGCTCAGCATGAATTTAGTGAACAGGATTTCATTTCTTAAATCATGACATTGAAAGGAGAAGAACAATGGGTGAAAATATGATGGGCGGCTGCACCGGAAGCTGCCATACATGCGGTTCTAACGCA
>CAYRZL010000059.1:0-17195 GCA_964428795.1 uncultured Lachnospiraceae bacterium
TTATGATAGACGTAAGCGGTGTTTTGATATCATGCGACACATTTGTAATCAGATTCGCCTTCATACGCTCGTCCCGCACACTGTTTCCGATTGCCTCTGACAGCCCGTCTCCGATATGATTTACGGAGCTTGCCAACTGTTTGTTGTCGCCGGTAAGATTCTCCTCCGGAATCTTATAATCCAATTCTCCCTGGGTGATCCGTCTTATTCCCTCAAACACTTTTTTCCGTGCACTTGCCTCTTTTACAGACAGCAGAATCTCCCATACAAGACACACCAGCAGCAATGCAACAGCCCAGATATGTCCGAATCCGAATCCCAAAACCGCAAAAGCAAGCCAGATGACCGCCTTTATCGTCATAAGCAGGAATACCCTTCTTACCGCCTTTTCCCCATCTTTCATATCCGTAAGGATCTTCACTGCCCACATGGTGATACTGTTATCCCAGAAGGTTTCTCCTTTTACCCTCCGTACCAGGCTCAGATAAAAGGTCATGAAAAACGCAACCCCTACAAGTGCCAGTATTGCCGCCGAAACCATCTTCGTGCCGGTTCCCATCTCCTGCATAGCCACATGGTATCCTGCGGCGCCTATAAGTCCCACACCTCCCAGCAGAAAAACGATGGCTATCTCTGTTTTCAAATGATCAAACCGGTTCAGATGAATTTCCGCATCCTCTGCTCTTTTTCCCGCTGTCACGGTAAGGTAACAGAAGCAGAGCAGCCAGGCAATCACACTCACAACCACCAGACGCAGGCTTCCTCTTGTCCACGGATACAGCTTGTCAAACTCCTTTTTTGCAACGGAAAGATCATCCGCATACGGAAACACAGTATCTGCGGAAATGATCAGTACACAATTTTTTTCCGGCAGATTCTGAAACAGCACCATCTGATTGTAATAGTTCTGCTCCATACCTCCCACATTCGTCTCAAAGGTAAAATCGCTGCTGTCATAATAAATATAGCTTCCCATTCCTGCCGCCGCAGTCCAGGCTTCCTCCAGATTCATGTTTTCCTCAAAGTTGGTATACAGACAGCCTCCGTCCACACTGCCTATCCAATAATACATATTGGAATCCGTATTATCATACTTATTCAGATATTTTTTGTATGTGTTTACGCTTTCCTCAGATACCCCGTCGGCTTCTCCCTTCTCAGAATCATAGACCCCGTCCGTCTCATACAACGGTCTCAGGGACAGATATGTGATAATATTCTCCGCCTGTTTCTGGAACTGCCGCTCGTAATATCCGGAATCCACAAAAGATTCGTTTTTCAGATCTCCCAGATTGAGAATATGACGGTCGATACAACTGTTCAACAAAACAACAGATGCAGCCAATGAAACAGTCACGATCATCTGTATTCCAAAAAATATGGCTTTCACCAATGTAGAATACCTGTGCCTGTTCATAAGCTGCATCCTCCTCATGTGTACGTTAATCCATTTTTTCTACTTTGTATCCCACTCCCCATACCACTTTCAGGTACATGGGTTCTTTCGGATTCATTTCGATCTTTTCCCGAATGTGTCTGATATGTACAGCGACCGTATTATCCGCTCCGATCGCCTCCTCATTCCAGATACTCTCGTATATCTGGTTAATGGAAAAAACCTTTCCTTTATTTTTAACCAGAAGCAATAATATATTGTATTCGATGGGCGTAAGCTTTACCTGTCTTCCCTCCACTGACACCTGCTTTAACTCATCATCGATCATCAGACCGCCTGCCTGAAACACATGACTGTTTTCCGTTTCATTACCCAACTGGGTATACCTGCGAAGCTGAGACTTCACCCTCGCCACAAGCTCAAGGGGATTAAATGGTTTTGCCACATAATCGTCCGCACCCACGTTCAATCCAAGAATCTTATCTGCATCCTCGCTCCTGGCGGACAACATGATGATCGGTATACTGCTCTCCTGGCGAATCTTCAAGGTGGCGCGAATACCGTCCAGCTTCGGCATCATCACATCTATGATCAGAAGATGTACTTTCCGGTTCTTAAGCAGCTCCAGAGCCTGCTTACCGTCATACGCCTTCAATACCTCAAAATCTTCCTGTTTTAAATAGATTTCCAACGAGTCCGCAATCGCTCTGTCATCATCACATATGAGAATGGTCTGCATAAGAAATCACCTCACTACTTCTTCTGTAAGCTGTCGATCCACTCCACATCCGCCAGAAGCTGTGCCTCCAGCAGATCTTCTATATTTTTATCCCGCGGCGGTATCTTTTCTTCCGTCACAGCCTCTTCCATCGTCTCTTCTTCCATCGACTTTGCCAGATCCTCTGCAATATCCTCTGCCAGATCCCGTTCAACCGCAGATTCCAGGTCTGCCTCAAACTCCTTTTCAAAAATAAGATCAGCATCCTCCATCATTTTCTCCGGTTCTTCATCCTCTTCCGGGAAATCCGACAAAAGCATCTCCTCATCGATCTCAATGGCTGGAAGGTCAAAATCATCCTCTTCCACCGGTTTCTCCTCTGCCGGAGCTTTTTCAACCGGTTCTTCTTCAACCGGCTTTTCCTCCGCCGATGCTTCTTCCATCAGTTCTTCTGCAGCAGGCTCTTCCTCCATTGGCTCTTCCTGCGCCGGAACTTCCTGCGCCGGAACCTCCGAAGCAACAGGGGATTCTTCTGCTATCTCTTCTGAAGACGGAGCAGCAGCAGGCTCCTCCTGGGGCAGCTCTTCCCACGGTTCCTCATCATCAAATGTTTCTGCCACCGCTTCCTGCTCTTCCTTTTCCTGCTCTGCTTTTTCCTCTTCATTTTGTTTTTGCCTGAAATACTCAGATTCGGTATGCACTACGATACCGGAATCATCCTCGTTCTCCTCGGCTGCAGCTTTCCGTATTCCCATCGCTTTGATGCGGGCTTTTCTCTCTTTTTCCCTTTGTATCTCCCGGTTTACATCCTGGATCAGTCTCAGATATTTCTGTGTATCGTGCATCTCATTGAGCTGGCTTTCAAGCTCTGTCTGGTTGCTTCGGATGATCTGCTTTTGTTCTTTGATCTCCTGATCAAATCCCTCCATCATCGTCTCGAGAGAACCATGCGCCTCATCCAGCAGATTCTGTATTCTTCCAAGCATATCCGCAGTATAAAGCACAGCGGCAGCATACACGTCCTCCGCTTTCGCAGAAGCATTTTCTATAATTCCGTCTCCTCTGCGTTTGATCTCCCGCTCTGCATTCGCCCGGCTCTGGACCGTCATCTCGTACTGCTCCATCATTTCATAAACGCTATGATTCAGTCGGTCCAGATGAGACAGCAGCTCTTTCCGGTCCACAATTACCTGTTCATTTGAGTTGTTATATTTTGGGCATTTTGCGATCATCACATGAATGTCCCGCAACACTCTCTCCATATTATCATTTGCGCTCATTTTCATACCTTCTTTCTGAAGCATTCCGATCTTTTCCTGAATAAAAATCTACGTTTCGCCTCGACAACATTATATGTCATTGTATCATACCAAACATTTTGTGTCTATCCGTGAAATATAAACTTTTACTTAAGATTTCCCCTTTTTAGGGAGAATCCATGCTCCGAATCACCCGATTTCTGCCCGAATTGTGGGAAATGGCTCCACACTTCGCGCTAAAATCCCCTTCATGTAAGCGATGGCTATTCCATAGTTTGTCATGGGTACTCCTGCATCCCGGGCACATTTATAACGGTATTTCATCTCCCGCTCATTGAGCATGCAGCCTCCGCAGTGGATGATCAGATCATACTCTTCCAGATTCTCCGGAAACTCCGTACCGGAGGACAGATCTATCTCAAGTTCTTTTCCCGTAAACTGCTTCAGCCACCTGGGCAGTTTTACAGAACCTATATCGTCGCATTGTCTGTGATGGGTACATCCCTCAGAAATCAGCACTTTATCTTTGTCCTTCAGATTACGGATGGCTGACGCTCCTTCTGCTGCCTGCTCCAGATTTCCTTTATAACGGGCAAAAAGTATGGAAAAAGATGTCAGCATAATATCCTTTGGCGTATCCGCATTCACCTTTTCAAATACCTGGCTGTCGGTGATCACCAGACGGGGCTTTTTGCCAAGCTGCTCCAGGGTGTGCTTCAATTCGTTCTCTTTCACTACGACAGATACTGCGTCAGCTTCCAGAATGTCCCGTATGGTCTGCTGCTGGGGCAGTATCAGCCTGCCTTTAGGTGCAGCAGAATCAACAGGCACTACGAGCACCACAAAATCGGAGGGCTGCAGCAGATCACCCACGATCTGTTTCTTCGTATCGTCCGCCACCGCAAGGTGGGCGATACGCTCCTTCAGCTCATAAATTTCTTTTTTCTCCGTGGCGCTGACATAGATCTCCCCGTCAGCCGCCGCAGGAACCGTCTCTAAAAGATCCATCTTGTTATAAACTACCAGATATGGAATCTCTTTTGTCTGAAACAGCCCGATAAGCTCCTCATCCGCCTGTTTTTTCCCCTCTACCGCATCCACGATGAGCACTGCCACATCCGTTTTATTCAGGATCTGCTTCGTCTTTTTCACACGCAGCTCACCCAATGAGCCCTCATCATCGATACCCGGCGTGTCGATCACTACCACCGGTCCCATGGGAAGCAGTTCCATTGCCTTCTGCACCGGATCGGTGGTGGTTCCTTTCACCTCCGATACCACCGCCAGATTTTGCCCGGTGACAGCATTCACCACACTGGATTTTCCCGCATTCCTCCGTCCGAAAAATCCGATGTGTACTCTGTTTGAAGATGGTGTTGCATTCATGCTCATAGTTTTCCCTCCTTGTAATCTCCTCTGTCTGTCACGATCTGATATCCAACATTAGCCACTCTGCCTTCCAGACACCGGCGGCACTGAGCCGATTCATCCCCCGTGCAGATTTTATTATCATATAATTCATATTTTTTTCTCACGGATGTGGGCGACAGGTTCGGCATCATCACGTTTGCCCCCGCCTCCAATCCCTTTTCTCTTCCGAGATGATCGATGGTTCCCAGAGCTGTGGTTGCAGGAAGCAAAACTGACGGAATCATAATGCGGATCAGGCTCAGCAGATAGACGGTCTGTTCCACGGTACCGGCAGATATATCTGCAAAGCAGGTGTCGTGATGAGGCACAAAGGGACCGATGCCCACCATCTGGGGCTTCAGCTCCTCCAAAAACAGCATATCCTCCGCCAGATGCTCCGGTGTCTGCCCCGGACTGCCCACCATAAATCCGGTTCCCGTCTGAAAACCGAGACGCTTCAGCGTCCTCAGACACTCCTTGCGGTGCTCCGGCGATAGCTCCGGGGGATGCAGCTTTCGATAATGAAGCTCATCCGCGGTCTCATGCCGCAACAGATAACGGTCCGCCCCGGCTTCTTTGAATCTGCGGTAGCTCTCCTCCTCCTTTTCTCCGATGGATAAGGTGATCGCACAGTCCGGATAGGCGTTTCGTATGCTGCGAATGATCTCCACCATGCGCTCATCCGTAAAATACGGATCCTCTCCTCCCTGCAGTACAAAGGTACGGTATCCCAGCTCATACCCTTCCCCGCAGCATTCCATGATCTGCTCTAAGGTCAGCCGGTAGCGGGAAGCGTTGGGATTGCTCCGCCGGATACCGCAGTAATAGCAGTCATTTTTACAGTAATTGGTAAATTCGATCAATCCGCGTACATAGACTTGATTTCCGTAATAATATTCCCGTATTTGCCTTGCTCTCTGTGCCGCATAAGCGGCATCCTCCGGCGTTGCCTGCCCGATCAGCTCTGTCCACTCCGTTTTGGTCAGCGTCTTATCCCGATTTAATTTGTCGATCAGATTTTTGTGATTCATCCTATTTCCTCCACAGGGGATTTACGAAAAAAACTCCACCGGAGCTTTCTTTCGCATGCTTTGCAAATAAAAAGACCCGCATCAAAGATGCGGGTCAGACATGTCGTCAAAAAGTGCGCTGCCACGCCTTTGTGACAACGATTGCACTCCATGTTTGCGGTAAGAAGTACTTCTATCCACGCACATCCTGATATTTTTTATCATAACACTGTGTTTTTCAAAACGCAAGGATTACTTTACCTCGATCAACTCATACTGATCCGTACCAAGTCCGATCTTCACAGCATGCTCTACACAGCTCTCCCAGTTGGTATCCGGATGATTCATATGAAAATGATCCATATGATCATGCTCTTCATGGTTTTGCTCCGCCGCCTTGATATGATCGCTCAGATTACTGCCCTCCAATACCGGCTGGCGGTTGCATGCATCCACACATGCTTTGTCCAGGGCAACCGGGTCAAAGGATGCAAACATACCGATATCGGGAATGATCGGCGCGTCATTTTCCGCATGGCAATCACAGTTTGGAGATACATCACAGATCAGCGCAATGTGAAAATGAGGTCTGCCATCACAGATTGCCCCGGCATACTCCGCAATCTTACAATTCAGAATATCGTTTGTCTCATCCCCGGCTGCGTTCACCGCATCCTTCGGACAGACACCGATACATCTGCCGCAGCCCACACATTTTTCGTGATCGATCCCGGCTTTTTTCTCTGTGATGGTGATCGCGCTATGAGCGCAAATCTGTATGCAGCGTCCGCAGCCCACACAGTCTTTCTGCTCCACATACGGTTTCCCTGCGCTGTGCATCTCCATCTTTCCTGCCCGGGAGCCGCCGCCCATACCGATGTTTTTTAAGGCGCCTCCAAATCCGGTGGCTTCATGTCCCTTAAAATGAGTCAGAGAGATCAGAATATCCGCATCCATCAGGGTGCGGCCGATCTTTGCCACTTTTACATATTCCCCGTCTATGGGAACCAGCACCTCATCCGTTCCCTTAAGTCCGTCTGCGATAATCACATGACATCCTGTATTATATGGATTAAATCCGTTCTGATATGCGGTTTCAATGTGGTCCAGCGCATTTTTCCTGCTGCCCACATACAGGGTGTTGCAGTCCGTCAGGAAGGGCTTTCCTCCAAATTCCTTCACCGCATCCGCCACCACTCTGGCATAATTCGGGCGAAGAAACGCAAGATTTCCATACTCCCCAAAATGAATTTTGATCGCTGTATATTTATCCTCAAAATCAATGTCTCCCATGCCTGCTCTGCGGATCAGTCTGTCCAGCTTCTGCAATAAATTATTATTAAATCCTGCACGAAAATCCGTAAAATATACCTTTGCCTTTTCCATTACGCCTATCCCTCCATTCCATATAATGCAGCGCCTAACGCGCCCACGATCTCAGGCTCCTCATAAATATACAGAGATTCTCCCAGCTTCTCTTCCAGCGCCTTTACCACGCCCGGATTCTTTGCCACGCCTCCCGTCATCATATACGCCCCCTCCGGTCTCACCCGCTTCATCAGAGAAACCGCTTTTCCCGCAATGGCTTCGTGAATACCGTGGGCGATATCCGACTTCTCCTTATTCAGCGCAATGAGAGAGATTACCTCCGACTCCGCAAACACGGAGCACATACTGCTGATCTCCACAGCTTCCTTCCACTGCAGAGAAACAGGGCCAAGCTCATCGATGGATATCTCCAGGGTCCGCGCCATCATCTCAAGAAAACGTCCGGTACCTGCGGCGCATTTGTCGTTCATAACAAAGTCGATCACATTCCCATTTTCATCCAGCCGGATGGCTTTACTGTCCTGACCGCCGATGTCCAGTATGGTGCGCACCTTCGGATTCAGATAATGGGCTCCTTTTCCATGACAACTGATCTCCGTCACATTATCGTCCGCATAAGGGATGCTGACACGTCCGTATCCGGTGGACACGATCTTTGTCACATCCTCCCTGCGAATACCGGCTTTATCAAGAATCCGCTCTAAGATACGCTGCGCACTGTCCCCGCTTTTTGCTCCGGTCCGCAGCACCTCATAGGCTACGATCTCTTTTCTGTCATTTAAAACCACCGCATTGGTGGAGGTAGAACCGCTGTCCACGCCGATCACATACATATGCTTTCTCTCCCTGCCGGATGGCTCCGGCCTCTTTTCTATACCTTTTTTCTGCCGCAGAGCTTCTAAAAACGCTTCCACACGAGTGCGGATCTGCCCCGCGCACTGGGCGGTGGCGTCTGTCTCCACCGCAGCCAGGGGGATCTGTCCCATTCCCTTTAAATGTACATATTCGTAAGAATACATATCACAGAATTTCACCGTATGATAAATGATTCCATCCAGCCGGTCCGCATATCCCTCAATAAAACGGTCTCTGCCGGAAGCCTCCATCATGCGCATACAGGGCACCTGGTTCAATACATCTGCGGCATAATTCTTCCACAGGTCTTTCTTCAGCCCCGACCCGAAGCTGCGTTCCAATCCGGTACAGGTCAGGTCAAACAACACCTCGGCTCCGCTGTTTTCCAGCAGATCCCGAATCTCCTGACCGCAGCGGGCGCCTGCCAGTCCCACCTTCAGATTTTTTTTTCCTTCCGGCGCCTTTTTTAAGGCTGCCGCCGCCGCTCCCTTTTTCAGCTCATGACGCAGCGCATCCTCATCAAACGTCTTTTTACTGTATGCACAGTATGCTTCCACCATCTCCCTCACATGGCGTTCATATAAGGTACAGGCAAAATCATTTACCTTCCGGGGCAGATCCAGCAGATAAAAAAATTTATCCGGATACTGCTGTTTTAACGTGTCGTACAACCGTCTCACACTGTCACAGCAGGTCGTAAGGATCAGTCCCTCATAATCCTCCGGGCGCTCCGCCATATCCTCCAGCACCGCCTTCACAAAGGAGCAGGTGTTGCCATGCAGCATCATTTCCGCCTGATTAAAATTTGCCACCTTCGGTTCCACGCGAACCATCTCTGCGCCCATGGCGGCAAACACCTCCACCGGCGTATATTTACATATATATCCAAGCATACGCTTTCACTCCATTATGTACGGAAAACTCCGCCATCCTTTGTTCCGATCACTTCCAGAAAAGCCTCCAGCCTCGTCCTGATCTGCCCGTCGGAGCTGTTTCTTCTGTCCACACCGTCTCCGTCCAGAATGAGCAGAGGCATACCAAGCTTTGCCATCTCCTCCTTTAACAGTAAGGCTCCTCCGTCGCTCTGCTTGCAGCCCCAGTGACAGAAATTGATCACACCGTCCACACACAGCTCCTCTGCCAGCTCCCGCACCAAAGACGCTTTCTGTCCGTAAGGTCCGTTATATACATTTCCGATCATCTTTTTTGCCAGCGCATCAAAGGGCTTTGAGGTGTCCAGCTTTTCTCTGTAATCAAAATTCATCTCTGTGGTGAGGATCTGATATTCCTTGCTGAGATTCAGATATTTCTGCAGCGTCTCCTGATAATAGGGAAACAGATGTACCCACAACAGCTTTTTTCCATGAAATTCAGGGGCGGCCGCCACCTCGTCTCTCATCTGACGGAAAAATGTAAGCATTGCCGGCGAACCGATATTCAGGTGGGTGGCAAACAGCATATACATGTTGATCGTCAGTGTGCTTGGATAATATCTGTCCTTACACAAGCTCAGAAATTCCTCCATGTAAGCCTTTGACTGGTTTTCCCGCTCCAAAATCCGGCGCAGCTCCTCCATATCCGCTTTTTTGTGAAACAGATCCTCCATCATCCCCTGCATCTCGACAAGCTGCTCTGCCACATAGGCAACCGCTTCCTCAGAATCATGCTCCGGGATATCCAGCATATAACAGGGTACATGGTGACGCTCTGCCACATGCCGGAACGTGTTTACATTCCCGTCACAGATGATGGACGTGGTAGCAGCAAATGCCGCCGGAGGGATCACGCCCGAGTCCACGCCTCCGATAAATCCTTTATGGTAGGAACACAGCGTGGGGGCAATACCCTGCTGCTGCGCCTGATCAATAAAAAAATCCTCGCAGGTAAATCCCGACAGAAACGATGACAACGCTTCGATAGAAAGGGGATTCAGCCCGAAGCTCTGAATCAGCTCCACCGGAGCAAACAGATTTACCCAGGCTGTTTTCCGGGGATGCTTTAATCCCTGTCTGATACAGTTCACCGCATATGTATTCAGATATTTATAAGCATTCGGCAGTTCCTTGTCCGCCAGATACTTGGAACGCAGCGTCTCGTAGATCAAACCGATATTGATCAGCCGGTACGCCAGCTTTGGATGGTCCGCCGCCGCTTTGCGGACAAAGCCGCCATATGTTTTTACCAGATCCATAATTACATCCTCAATACAATACCTACAGCCGCACCGATGGCGATAAAAACAATCGGATGGGTCTTTATCTTCGTAATTCCGATAAACAATGCCACAAACAAAATGATCGCCTTGATATCAAATATCTGCATGGCGGTTCCCCCCGCCTCCCAGATATCCAGATGGATCACACTCACCTTGAAAATCTGGTATCCCGCCGCTGCGATCAGTCCGACTACCGCCGGACGCAATGTGGCAAATGCAGACTGTACATAGGCATTTTCGCTGAATTTATCCAAAATTTTTGCCACGATCATAATAATGATAATAGAGGGCAGTGTCAGAGACAGGGTTGCTATAATACCGCCCAGGATACCGCCTGCGTGATAGCCGGCATAAGTAGACATATTGATACCGATGGCTCCCGGCGTAGATTCGGACACTGCCACCATATCTGTCAGCATCTGCGGCGTATACCACGGATATTTTTCTGCCAGTTCATACAAAAAGGGCAGCGTTGCCAGACCGCCGCCGATGGCAAACAGTCCCACCTTAAAAAACTCAATAAACAAGGTCAGATATATCATGGTCTTTCGCCCTCCTGTCCCGTCTTTCTAAGCTGAAGCAGCAGCCCAAGGGCAATGATGGCAATAACGATCCATATACTTGACAGTCCGAAGAACGCCACCCACACGAAGGCGATCAGAAACAAAATGATCCCAAGGCCATTTTTTACACCGGATTTCCACAGCTTCACGATAGAAGAAAGCACCAGCGCACACACTGCCACACGAATGCCCGCAAATGCATGCTGCACCCACACATTATCATAAAAATTATCCAGAATCGTTCCAATAATCAGAATGATCACAATAGAGGGGGATACTACTCCAAGCGTTGCCATAATACCTCCCGGAATCCCTTTTTTCTTAAATCCAATAAATGTGGCTGTATTTACAGCAATAATGCCGGGAGTACACTGCCCCACGGCAAAATAATTCAACACCTCTTCCTCGGTAGCCCATTTATTTTTCTCCACAATTTCCCGCTGCAGCATGGGCAACATGGCATAACCGCCGCCAAATGTCATGATACCGATGCGGAAAAAAGTAAAATATAAATTCAACAACAGTTTCATACACACATCTCCCTTGTTTTTACTATTTTTCCTCCGCTTCCTCCAACGGTTCTATTTCCACCGGGCGCTCATCACAAAAATATTCTTCCTCATTCAAAATGCTCGCCAGCTTGCGTATGGTCTTTCCCAACGTCTCAAAGCAAAGACCGTACACAATCAGCTCACCGCCATATGGATTTAAAATCTCCAGCTCATCCCCGGTGGCTTCTGTCAGCACATGTACATTTCTCGCCGCTTCAAACTGCTTCAAAATCTTTTGTTTTTCCTCATTTTCCATTGTAAAGATCAGCGTATCATCCGCAAAATCCTCTTCCGTCAACGGCTGGCTTGCAAAATCGCCCAGCACGATACCGTTGCTGATCATTACAGTCTCCGCTTTTCGGTTTACCGGCTCCGGCATCAGCACCACCAGGCCCCGGGCTTCCACCTGAACCCGCTCCCACAAGGCCTGTCCCTTAAGCAGCTCCATCGCCATGACTTCCCGGCAGTTTCCGCTTTTTGAGACAAATATAATTTTATTTATCCTGTTCATAGTCAGTTTTCCTCCGCCCGTATCTTCTGGTGTCCTGCTGCCTTTAACAATCGATTCATGATCGCCTGTCCAAAGCCTGCCGCATCAAAGCTTTCCGAATATATCATACCCACATCCTCCCCGTCAAATTCCCGCAGGATCCGGTAGAGATGTTTTGCAATGGCTGCTTCATCCTGCCTGCTTCCGATATTTTTTACCACATCTGCCGGGTACAAATCCGCAGTCTCGTCCGCAGCGATCACGCCCACGCGCACACCCTTTTCCTGCTGCTGCCTGATCTGTCTGCGGATCGTGTCAACAACAGCCTTCTGAGCGCCCTCCACTAAGATCAGCGGGGCTTTCGGTGCGTAATGACGGTACTTCATACCCGGGGCTTTCGGTCTCACATGCTCCGCCGTCTCACAGAGCGCAGGATCATCCGCCACCTCTCCGATCACCTGCTGCAGCATCGCTCCGGTAATATATCCGGGGCGCAGGATCATAGGAGTTTCCCCCGACAGATCAATGATCGTGGACTCAATGCCGATCCCCACCTCACCGCCATCCAGAATCAACGGTATTCTTCCATTCATATCCTCATACACATGGGACGCCAGCGTAGGGCTTGGTCTGCCCGAAGTGTTTGCGCTTGGCGCCGCAATATATCCGCCCGCAGCTTCGATCAAAGTCCGGGCAACCGGATGACTGGGGAAACGCACCGCTACCGTATCCAGTCCGCCCGTCGTCTCAAGGGGAACGATATCCTTCTTTTTAAAGATCATCGTCAGAGGCCCCGGCCAGTACCGCTCTGCCAGAAGCCTTGCCGCCGGAGGAATCTCCGCCGCAATTTTTTCCAATGCATCCAGACTGGCAATGTGGACGATAAGCGGATTGTCCGAAGGGCGTCCCTTTGCCGCATATATTTTTTTGGATGCCTCCGGCTGCAGCGCATCCGCGCCAAGACCATATACCGTCTCCGTCGGAAATGCCACCAGTCCTCCGGATCGGAGAATCTTTGCCGCTTCCCTCATCGCTGTCTGATCAATATGCAATTCGTCTATTTTTTCTATTTTCGTATTCATGTACCGATTATATATCGAAATCCTTTCTCTTACAAGTGCAGATTTCTGCGCCATAAATACACTGACTATGGCTACCAATGGAGATTTATGATACAATATGAACGATAAGCGATGAACGCGGGATAGCTGCTTGAAAATGCGTTGGCTGCTTGCAGGCAAAAGCATTTTTATGCAGGCTGGACCATGTGAGTGCAACGAACAGCGAAAAACCGGAGGTTTTGAGCTTAGCGTTCAGAGCGTTTACAAACTCAGTGAGAGTAACACATAACCGCTTAATGAATGGAGGTATTTTTATGCATATAACAAAAACATCTTTCGGACACTTATCAAATGGTGAAGAAATCTTTCTCTTCCGCCTGGAGAATAAATCCGGCGCTTATGTCACCATCACAAACTTTGGCTGCCGCATCGTCAGCATCTATGTACCTGACAGGGACGGTCAGCTCACTGACGTAACCCTTGGCTATGATACAATAGAAGCGTATGAAAATGACGCAAACAGCTTCGGCGCTGTAGTAGGGCGACATGCAAACCGTATCGGAAAAGGAACCTTCACACTGAATGGCAAAACCTACCATCTTGCCATCAACAACGGGCCAAACCATCTCCACGGTGGTCTCAAGGGCTTCCACTATTATCCGTTTCAGGCAGAAATCAAAGGTGATGAGCTGCATCTGAGCCGCCGCTCCCCTGACGGAGAAGAAGGCTATCCGGGCAATCTGGATTTCACCGTCATCTACTCCTTTGATGATGAAAATACGCTGTCCATTACATATCATGCCCTTTCTGATGCAGATACGGTATTTAATGTGACAAATCACGCATACTTTAATCTGGAAGGTCACGATCATCCTTCCGTTCTGGATCACGAGCTGCACATCGAGGCAGACGCTTACACAGAAACCGATGATAACGATCTGACCACCGGGGTTATCTCAGACGTAACGGACACCCCGTTTGATTTCCGTCAGCCAAAAACCATCGGCACTGATATTTTTTCAGACCATTATCAGGTTGCGCACGCAAAAACCTACGACCACAACTTTGTGATCCGGGGAGAAGGACTGCGCAGGGCAGCCACATTAAAAGCACCTGTCAGCGGCATCCATATGACCTGTTTGACGGATCAGCCGGGTATGCAGATTTATGTACCTGCTGGAGACACTTCCGATCACGGAAAAGGCGGTCTTCATTATCCTGCATATGGCAGTGTATGTCTGGAGACGCAGCACTTTCCAAATGCTATGGAGCATGAGAACTTCCCCTCTGTAGTATTAAAAGCAAACGTACCCTTTGAATCAAAAACCATTTATCAATTCAGCACAAAATAACAGATAGGAGTTCTATGTACAGAGAAAATTACCGTGCAGCTCAGAAGTTAGGAAAAAAAGATTATCAGGCGCGCCAGGCAAAAGGGCTGAATCCAACCCTTGATGTTTTGGATTCCCTGTTAGAGCATGTTGATATTGTAGGGGAAGTTCCATTGGGGCTTGTGGACATTCCCATAGATCAGATACGCGGAACCAAAACCGAGGGCAGAAAAACCGCCTTCGCAGCAAACTATATGCCTATTTTGGATGAAAATACAGAGTTCGCAGCAAAATGGATATCTCTCTCCCAGGCACATCTCATGGAGGGTATCCGTGAACCGGTCAAAGCCTACGAATATATGAACCGGTTTTATATTCTGGAAGGGAATAAACGGGTCAGCGTTCTGAAATTTTTTGGCGCCGACAGCATTCCAGGCAATGTGACACGCCTGGTTCCCGCACCACAAAACACGAAAGAAAGCCGCATGTACTATGAATTTATGGATTTCTACAAGGTCAGCGGCATCAACAATATCTGGTTTTCAAAGGAAGGCAGTTTTTCCAGACTGCCTGCCGCCTTCGGCAAGCGCAAATACGAATGCTGGTCCGCAGAGGATCGCCTGCTGTTTCGCTCTGTATTTGCCCGTTTTTCAAAAGAATACTACAAGCTGGGAGGAAAAAAGCTTTCCATCACCGCCGGAGACGCCTTCCTGGCATATCTGGATATCTTCGGTTCAGAACAGATCGGAGATAAGACCACCACAGATTTGAAAAACGAACTGTCCAAAATGTGGGACGATATACTGCTGCTTGCCAACGACAAACAGGTAGACTTAAAAATGCACCCTACAGACGAGGAAAAGCCAGGCATTATCACGAAGATCCTAACACCTGCCGCAGAGAAGAAAAAAACTTCCAAAATCGCATTTATCCATTCAAAATCCGCCATCACCTCCAGTTGGACCTATGCCCATGAGCTTGGCCGCATGGCTCTGGCGGACACTTTCCATGGAGAAATTACTACCTCACGTTATGAGAATATCACAGAGTCAAACATCAGAGAGACGATCGAACACGCCATCGCGGAAGGCAATACCATGATTTTCACCACCACCCCGGTGTTCTACAATGCCAGCCTGAAGGCTGCTGTGGATCATCCCGATATCAAGATTTTGAACTGCTCCCTGAACACCTCCCATAAATATGTCCGCACTTATTACGGACGGATGTATGAGGCAAAATTTCTCACCGGGGTCATCGCCGGCATCATGACAGACACAAACAAAATCGGTTATATTGCGGACTATCCAATCAATGGTATGACTGCTAATATCAACGCATTTGCCGCCGGTGTCCATATGGTAAATCCCCGGGCGAAGGTCTATCTGGAATGGTCCACTTTGAACCAGCAGGAGGATCTCACCGCCAAATTTTATGACCTTGGCGCCACCTACATCTCCAATCAGGATATGATCACCCCCCAGCGGGCATCCAGACAGTTCGGGCTGTACCGTATCAACGGAGAAACTCCGGTAAATGTGGCTATGCCGATATGGCAATGGGGAAAATATTATGAGAGAATCATCCGAACCGTGCAAACCGGAGGATGGATTCAGGACGAAAAAACAGAGAATAAAAAGGTTCTCACCTACTGGTGGGGCATGTCTGCCGGTGTTATCGACGTCATCTGTTCACCCAGTCTGCCCTCCGGTGTCCGCAATCTGGTGGAGCTTCTCAGAAAAAGCATGTGCCGGTTTGATTTCCATCCTTTTTCCGGTACGATCATCAAGCAGGACGGTACTGCAGTTCCGCTGAACGAACATGGTCAGCTTTCCCCCTGGGAGATCATTACGATGGACTGGCTGGCAGATAATGTGATCGGGCATATTCCTTCCATCGAGGAAATGAAGCCGGACACCCGGAACGTGGTACAGTTAGAAGGCGTGAAAAAGGAGAAAACTGTAAAATGAAACTAATGGCATTAGCTGATACGGAATCCCCGGCCCTCTGGGACTATTTTGACTCCAATCATCTGGAAGGCGTGGATCTGATCTTATCCTGTGGTGATCTGGATCCCAATTACCTGTCCTTTCTGGTAACTATGGGAAATGTTCCCGTAATCTATGTACCGGGCAATCACGATTCCTGTTATTCCAGGACGCCGCCGGAAGGCTGCATCTGTATAGATGACCGTATCTATGTTCATAACGGTGTGCGTATTCTGGGTCTGGGCGGCTCCATCCGCTATGGTGATGCCCCAAATATGTATACCCAGTCCGAGATGCGCCACCGCTGCCGCAGGCTCTGGCTTCAGATCAAACGCTATGGAGGCTTTGACATCCTGCTGACGCATGCACCCGCTTACAATCTTCCGCCCAGTGAGGACTTCGCACATACAGGCTTTGAGGCGTTCGTGGAATTGCTGGACAGGTATCAGCCGAAATATATGGTGCACGGACACATACATTTAACCTACAGCCGGCGCTATCCCCGGATCAGTGAATATCAGAATACAAAGATCATAAATGCCTTTGAACGTTATACATGGGATTATTAGTAAACGAGGCGGCCATGAGAGGCCGCCTCGTTCGCTTTTTTGACTATTGCACTTTACCTTTTACAACCTTATAGGTTCCTTTTGCAGTTTTTACAGTACCGGTGAAAGAAAAGTCTACTTTTCCATTCTTAATGTACCATTTTCCATTTGCATTGGAAGCAATTCCGTGAAAACTGAAGTCTACTTTTCCGTTCTTCACATACCACCAGCCATTTGCGTTCTTGTGGTTTGCTACTCCGGTATAACCGGTCTGAACCTTACTCTTCACTACATAGTACCATGCGCCTTTTGTTCCAAGCGCCCCGGCTGTATCCTTGATAACGCTGGATTTATTAAACTTCACCTGACCCTTTTCCACATACCATTTTCCGTTTTTGTTAGTTGAAAATCCGGTATAATTGAAGTTTACTTTTCCGTTCTTCACATACCACCAGCCATTTGCGTTCTTGT
>CAYRZL010000060.1:0-17195 GCA_964428795.1 uncultured Lachnospiraceae bacterium
TCAGTTATGCGGCAGCCTTTGCGTATATGGCAAAAGCCATTGGTTATGAAAATGTCTATTGCTGCAGCGATTCGGGACACGGATGGGCTGAGGTGGACGGACTGGTGTACGACCCCGAGTGGAGTATACATAATCATAAATACAGTTATTATGGACTCAGCTATAATACAAAAACGGATGTGAATTATAAAGGCGGAATCGCCGGATATGATAAGGCAGGCAATGGCTGGAAACATGTGAAAATCTGATGAGATAATGTAATAGAATTTTACGAAATGAGGAGATAAAAATGGTTTTTAGCTCATTGGTATTTTTATGTATATTTCTGCCGGTTATCTTTTGCCTGCATAGTGTGATACCTTCCACAAAAGTGAGAAACGTGCTGCTGATTATTGCAAGTCTGATTTTTTATGCGTTTGGAGAACCGATCTATGTAATTTTGATGATTGTAAGTGCGATTCTCAATTATACATGTGCTTTACTTATGGGAAAAGCAAATCGGAAGGCAGTTCTGACCGCGGCGGTAGAAATAAATATCGGCATTTTATGTGTATTCAAATATACCGGATTTTTTGTGACAACGCTGAACAGTGTGCTGCATTTACATATAAATGTACCGCAGATCACGCTGCCGATTGGGATATCCTTTTTTACATTTCAGGCGTTGTCCTATGTGATCGATGTATACCGGGGACAGGTGGGGATTCAGAAGAATTTCTTTAAAGTATTGCTGTACATATCCTTTTTCCCTCAGTTGATCGCAGGTCCGATTGTAAAATACAGGGATATTGCGGTGGAAATTGACCAGCGCAGGGTGAAATTAAAGGAAGCGGCTCCCGGATTCCGGCGATTTATTTGCGGTCTTGGAAAAAAAGTTCTGATTGCAAATACAATGGCGGTAGCTGCGGATAACATATTTTCACAGGGATTTGAGACGATAAACATTGTGGCGGCATGGATTGGTGCTGTGGCTTATGCAATGCAGATTTATTTTGACTTCAGCGGATACAGTGATATGGCGATTGGACTGGGATGGATGTTTGGCTTCCATTTTAAGGAAAACTTTGAACATCCATACGGATCACTGACGATCAGGGAATTTTGGCGCCGATGGCACATTTCTTTGTCCTCATGGTTCAAGGAATATGTATATATTCCCCTTGGAGGCAATCGGAAAGGAAAGGTTCGGGCAGGTATAAACAAGGTCATCGTATTTTTCCTGACAGGACTCTGGCACGGTGCAAACTGGACCTTTGTCATATGGGGATTATTTCATGGACTATTCAGCTTCTTTGAAGAATTTGTGCCTGCATTAAAAAAGCTGCCCCGTGTTATACTGCACATTTATACGATGCTCGTAGTAATTGTGGGATTTGTTATTTTCCGGGCAGATACACTGACACAGGCATTTACCTTTATTGGTAAAATGTTTACAGGCTTTGATTTCTCAGCATTATCCATGTCCTTTGCCTGCCAGCAGATGACACCATTCTTTATTGTAATGCTGATTGTGGCTGTTGTTTGCTGCGGACCGATCCGTCCTCTTGTTTTAAAATTAAGAGCTGCAG
The DNA here is from genome assembly GCA_964428795.1 of uncultured Lachnospiraceae bacterium. Taxonomy (GTDB): domain Bacteria; phylum Bacillota; class Clostridia; order Lachnospirales; family Lachnospiraceae; genus CAYRZL01. The sequence continues at coordinate 1,569 of CAYRZL010000060.1, forward strand.
CTTTGAAAGATGGCGGACTGACATCAAAACAGAACTTTGTACAGATGATCCTGTATGTGGCCGCTTTTGCACTGCTTTTATGGTGCATCATCCGACTGTCGGGCGGTTCCTATAATCCATTTATCTATTTTAGATTTTAGGGGAACCGGGATACAATTTGTACAAAGAGGAGAAAAGATATGAAAAAATGTGGTTTGGTATTTATCATAGCATGTGTTGCAGCCTGTTTTATCCCGTTGGTGGGAATGACGGTTCGTCCTACCACGGAGAGTACGGAAAATAAAGTGATGTCCTCCTTTCCGCAGGTGAAAGCGGAGGATGGATCTTTGAACCTGGATTTTTTTGAGGAATTTGAATCATATTTTAATGAACATTTTGCTTTCCGGAATGAACTGGTTTATGCGGATGCAAAGATTCAAAGTTCTGTCTTTCATGTCTCTAATGTAGATAATGTGACTTATGGTAAGGACGGATGGCTGTATTATACGTCAACGTTAAATGATTATCTGGGAAGGGATACTATGACGGAGCGTCAGATTTATAATCTGATACATAATCTTTCTCTGGTTCGTCAATATGTGGAGGAGAGAGGAAGCGATTTTGTTCTGGCGATTCCACCAAATAAAAATACACTGTATGGCGAGTATATGCCATATTATGCTTCTTACATTGCGGATAATACACATAATGTAGACCTGATGACGCCGAAGCTTCAGGAAGCAGGTATTCCGTATGCAGATTTGGTGAATCTGTTTCGGGGTGAAGATGAGGTTTTGTATTTAAAGCGGGATTCCCACTGGAATATGAAGGGCGCTGTGATGGCATACAACTGTATTATGGATACGCTTGGGTATGAACATGCAGATTACGGGGACTGTTCAGTTACCAGAGTCAAGGATGAAGACGGTGATCTGAACCGTATGCTTTATACGTTCTATGGGGAGAAGGAGCTGAATTATAAATATGATATATCGCCGGAATATACATATGTAAATGATGTGGAGAGTGTTGAGGATGTATGGATCGAAACGGAAAACGAATCGGAAAATGGTACATTACTTATGTTTCGGGATTCTTTTGGAAATACACTGATTCCCCTGATGGCAGACCAGTTTGAAAAAGCGTGGTTTACCAAGGAGGTTCCCTATGGATTAGAGAGCCTGATGAATGAGTATGACCCGGATACGGTAGTATTTGAGAAGGTGGAGCGCAACATTTCGGAATATATCAACAGACCGCCGATCATCTCTGCCATGAAAACGGAGGCGCCTCTGGTTATGGAGGAAACAAAATCCGATACAACCATATCCATGGGATCACTGGATTTTGATTATAATTATTATAAGATCAGCGGAAGCGCGGATGAAAAACTTTTGAGCGACGAGACGGATATTATTGTACAGATCAACGGGATATATTATGAGGCATATCATATCGGATCCAATGACTATGAGATTTACATTCCGAAGGAGGATATACAGACTTATCCTGTGGAAATTCAGGTACTGACCAGAAACCAGGGAATATACCGGGTCATCCGGGAAAAAACAATAGATGAAGGAGAGATAGAGCAATGAAAATGGTTAGAAAGATGATGATACTTTGTGTATCTGCCCTGCTTTTGCTGGGCTTGTGCGCCTGCGAGAAGGCAACGGTGCAGATCAATGACGGAGGTGTAGTGACTGAGTGGGAGACTACTCTGCCAAGAACTGTGGAGAAGATTCTGGAAGAGGCAGAGATCACCTTGAATGAGGGCGATGAGGTAGAGCCAGCTCTGGATACCAAGCTGTCTGAGGCGCAGGAGATCGTGATTTCCAGACAGCATACGGTTAAGCTGACCGTGGATGGAGAGACAAAGGAAGTTGTTATGGTTGGAGGAACCGTTCAGGATCTGCTGGATCAGGAAGGTATAACACTGGACGAAAATCAGAAGGTGGATCATGAGCTGGATGAGTATCTGACAGAAGGAATGGAAGTGAAGGTATTTTATCAGTTTGGAATTGAGATTACATGTGATGGTGAAACCCTGTCCAAAGAGGTGGAAGCTATGACTGTGGGGGATGCCCTGACTGAGTGCGGCATTACATTGGGAGAAAAGGATCGTGTGACACCTGCAGCGGAAGAGGCAATTACCGCAGGTATGCAGATCGTGGTAAACCGTGTAACTGTCGAGACGGTTGTGGAGACAGAGACTATCGAGTACGAAACAGAGTATCAGAATGACAGCTCCATGACAAAAGGAAAGGAATCAACCAGCAGAGACGGTGAAAATGGTGAAAAGGAAATCACATATGAAGTTACTTATGTGGATGGAGAAGAGGAATCCAGAGAAGTTGTTGATGAAACAGTGACAAAAGATCCTGTAAACAAAATTGTGAAAGTGGGAACAAAGCAGGCATCTTCTTCCGGCAGCTCCGGTTCTTCCGGCAGTTCCGGTTCTTCCGGTAGCTCCGGTTCTTCCGGTTCCGGTAAATCCGTAGTATCGAAAAAGAACTATGACGATTGTGATGGTTCCGGACATGGATATACAGAAATTACATGGTCAGACGGAACCGTAACATATGAAGAGTATTAGACAGGCTTTATTTTAAGCAATATGGGATTGTACAATAGGAGAAAATACATCATGAGAATGAGAGAGGGCTGGATATTCGGTGGAATTGTATTAGCTTTTTCCATTGCGCTGATTTCGTCAAATGGAGTGATGGCTTCAGAACCGGAACAATTATCTTCGGCAGAAGCGGAGATAGTAGAAGAGACAGAAGAAAATGTGGAAGAAGTACCTGATACACCGGATGAATCTTCGATAGAATACCGATATTCAAAGGAAGTATTATTTGAAAGCACGCCGGTAAAGGGCGGCTCTGTGAAATTGGATATTACACTGCAGTATCGGGAAGGCGCGGATGAAGCATTTTCAGATGTGGATTCGGAAAGCTATTACTATGTCCTTGATGTGTCGGCAGAGGGACTTCTGAATGTGGTTGATAAAGATGGTGCGGAGATTTTGCCCGGAACGCGAATCGATCCGAAGGATCTGCCGCTGACCGTCACCCGGCTGAGTTATGAGGATGCGGTGATCACATTCTGTGCATACAGCAGTACTTCAGAGGAGGCCTGCGCTCCTCTGAAGGATGATCTGGAATACACATTTACAAACAGTGATGTGGATGATCAGGGTATACATGATTATTATATTTCAGATGATAACTTTTATTGCAGATATGATGATACACAGTTTACCGATACCGGATTTGCATATGTCGATGGTATCTATTATTATCTGACAGATGGCAAATGGGACAGCGCATATTGCGATTTTGTAAAACCGAAAAATATAAGCGGCTGTGACGGAGAAATCTGGTATGTGGAAAACGGGCAGGTGAAGTTCGATAAGAACAGTGTGATCAAGGATGCCGCCGGAACACTTGGAACGAAGGGAGCCGGGTACTATGTAGTGGGGAGTAAAGTACAGACGGGCTATACAGGCGTGGCAAATCACAAAAATGAAAATGGCTGGTGGTATATTAAGAACGGAGCGGTAGATCTTTCCTATACGGGTTTTTCATCAAACAAAAATGGCGATTGGTATGTGGAAAAGGGCCAGGTGAAGTTCGATAAGAACAGTGTGATCAAAGATGCTGCCGGGGCGCTTGGGAAAAAGGGAGTCTGGTACTATGTAGCAGGCAGTAAAGTGCAGACAGGCTACACTGGCGTGGCAAACTATAAGAATGAAAATGGCTGGTGGTACATCAAAAACGGAAAAGTGGATTTTACCCATACCGGTGTGGAGAAAAATAAAAATGGCTGGTGGCGTGTTGAAAAGGGAAAGGTGAATTTCAAATTCAATGGGTTTGCACAGAATCAGAATGGATGGTGGTATCTGGAAAAGGGAAAAGTAGGTTTTAATAAGACAGATGTCATGAAAGCGAAGATTAACGGAAAGAGCGGCTGGTGGTATGTAAAGAAAAGCCAGGTGATGTTTGTCGATACGGTTGCCAAAAATGCCAATGGCTGGTGGCGTATTGAAAATGGAAAAGTGAATTTCAATTTCAATGGTTTTGCAGAAAATCAGAATGGCTGGTGGTATCTTACCGCCGGGAAAGTAAGGTTCGGAACCAACAGTGTCATCAAGGGAAAGGTAAATGGAGAAACTGCATGGTGGTATGTAAAGGGCGGAAAAGTCATCCTCAATTACAGCGGAATCGGCATCAATGATAATGGCGTGTGGCTGATCGAGAAGGGAAAGGTAAATTTTGATTTCACAGGCGAAAAAGTAATAGATGGAGTAACCTGTCATTTTACCAACGGTCGGACATATGATTATTATAATGGCTGGGTGATAATTTCTAACAAGTATTACTATTATGTAAATGGAAAAAAGAAAGCCAACTGTATTGTGGACGGTTATAAAATAGATGCCAACGGATACAGTGAGACAAAAACACTGGTTTGTGATATTGTAAACAGTCAAACTACCGCCGCAATGACGAATGACAAAAAAATAGAAGTGCTGTGGAACTGGCTGATTTATAATAGTTGGACTTACACCCGCACATACGAGCACACATCTTCCTCATGGACATGGTATAGCGGATGGACGGATGACTTTGCGAAGCAGTGTATAAAAAATAAATCCGGGAACTGTTTCCGCTATGCTGCACTGTTTGGATATATGGTGAAGGAAGCTACCGGGTATCAGGTAAGAGGATATCATGGTATGACGCCGGCATCCAGAGGCGGAACAACGCCCCATGGCTGGATTACTGTAAATATAGGCGGCACCTGGTATGCGTATGATCCGGATTTGTATAAGTTTAGCACAAAAAGGTCTATTTATTATAAAACTCCATATGCTACCACATCCCGGTCGATTCATCTGCAGGGCAGTGCGGTAGATTTATAGATGGATAAATAAAAAACTTTGATACTCAAAAAAAACTTGCTTTTTTTTCATAGTAGTGGTATAGTATCGTGAGTTTGTAAGAATACATATTATTTTTATGAACTTGATTCAGATATTGTAACTGGAAAGTTATAACCGGAATGTTGTAACTGGAAAGTTATAATTGGAATGTTGTAACTGAAATGTTGTAATTGAAATGTTGTAACTGGAAAATGACGAATGAAATGTACCATTTATAAGGAGAGTAATATTATGGCAGCAAAGAAAACAAGTACAGAAAAAGAGGTTGTAAAAGCAACAACAAAAGCAGTAGACGAGAAAACAACAGCAAAAGCAGAAGTAAAAGCTGAGCCGAAAAAAGCAGCGGCAAAGAAAGCAGAAGTAAAAGCTGAGCCAAAGAAAGCAGCAGCAAAAACTACCGCGCCAAAGGCAGCAGCACCGAAAAAAGCAGCAGCTCCAAAGAAAAATAAAGAAGTTCTGATTCAGTTTGCCGGAAAAGAGATCGTGGCAAAGGATATTGTGGCAAGAGTAGAAGAGATCTGGAAAAAAGAGATGGGAAGAAAACTGGCAGAGCTGGTTGATCTGAAGGTTTATGTAAAACCGGAAGAGAGCGCTGCTTACTATGTGATCAATGATGACATCTCCGGAAAAATCGAGCTGTAATGAGTATGAAAAAATGTATCCGTTCAGGGTACATTTTTTTTTGCCATATTTGTTAATATATGTTATTATTTCAATAACTATAAGTAAAGGTGATACGCCTGTTTCCGACAGGTGAAAAACACCTTGGAAACGGGGGATGAAAATGTCGATTCTCATTAAAAATGGCAGAGTGATCGATCCTGCCACAGCTACAGATCAGGTGATGGATCTGTATGTGGAAGGTTCCGTGATACAACGGAGGGAAGAGCATATTGACAAAACAGCGGACCGGACGATAGATGCGAAGGGCTGCTTTGTGATGCCCGGATTTATTGATCTGCATGTACATTTGCGTGATCCGGGACTGGAATATAAAGAAACGGTAGAGACGGGAGCTGCGGCAGCCGCAAAAGGAGGCTATACCACGATTCTGGCGATGCCAAATACAAAGCCGGTGGCAGATTGCGCACAGGTGATCGACTATGTACATCGGAAAGCGGCAGATACCGCAAAGATACATGTATATCAGGTGGGAGCCATCACGAAAGGACAGCAGGGAGAGGAACTGGCTGCTATAGAGGAAATGATCGATGCCGGAAGCCCCGCCCTTTCCGAGGACGGAAAATCCGTGATGAATGCCCAGCTATATAAAGAGACTATGAAGATCGCAGCAAAAAGAGGCGTTCCTATTTTGGCGCACTGTGAGGACATCAATATGGTAAACGGCGGTGTCATGAATGAGGATGCCAGATCAGCAGAGCTTGGAATGCCGGGTATCTGCAATGCTGTGGAGGATGTGATCGTGGCAAGGGATATTCTGCTGGCGAAGGATACGGGGGCCGCCCTGCACCTGTGTCATTGTTCCACAAAGGACAGTGTGACCATGGTAAAGCTGGCGAAAGAGGATGGACTGCCTGTGACTGCAGAGGTGTGTCCTCATCACTTTGTACTTTCCACGGAGGATATCAAAGAGGATGATGCCAATTACAAGATGAATCCGCCTCTTCGTACCAGAGAGGATGTTGAGGCTCTGATCGGAGGGCTTCGGGATGGCATTATGGATGTGATCTCTACCGATCATGCACCTCACAGTGCAGAGGAAAAAAACCAGTCCATGCGAAAAGCCCCGTTTGGTATTGTGGGAAGTGAGACGGTGGCAGCATTGACCTACACAAAGCTTGTGGATACCGGAATACTTACCCCTATGCAGATGGCGGAGAAGATGAGTTATAATCCTTCTAAGGTTCTGGGAAAAGGCGGCGGCACACTAAAGGCAGGTGCGCAGGCAGATATTGTGATCTTTGATCCGAATGCAGAATATCGCATTGATAAAAATACATTTTTATCAAAAGGGAAAAACACTCCTTTTGACGGATGGCAGGTTAAGGGCGAAGTGCGCTATACCATCTGCGGCGGGGAGATCGCTTATGAAAAGTCAAATACCCCTCAAACGTAACAGACAACTATAAGAAACGGAGAGTAGATATGATCAATAAATTATGTGAAAAAATCAGAAAAACAAATGCTCCTATTGTGGTAGGACTTGATCCTATGCTTAAGTATATTCCGCAGCACATTCTGGATGCGGCTTTTGCAGAATGCGGAGAGACCCTTGAGGGTGCGGCAGAGGCAATCTGGCAGTACAACAAGGCAATCGTGGATGTAACCTGTGATCTGATTCCGGCTGTGAAGCCTCAGATTGCCATGTATGAGCAGTTCGGTATCCCGGGAATGATGGCATTTAAGAAAACCATAGATTACTGCCATGAAAAAGATCTGGTAGTCATCGGAGATATCAAACGGGGCGATATCGGCTCCACATCCGAAGCCTATGCAACCGGACATGTGGGGAAAATTCAGGTGGGCAGCAAGGTGTACACTCCGTTTGATGAGGATTTTGTTACGGTAAACCCGTATCTGGGAACAGACGGTGTAAAGCCTTTTGTAGATGTATGCAAAGAGGAGAAGAAAGGTATCTTCGTGCTGGTAAAGACCTCCAATCCTTCCAGCGGAGAGTTTCAGGATCGGCTGATCGACGGAAAACCGCTGTATGAGCATGTGGCTGAGAAAGTGGTCGCATGGGGTGCGGAGCACATGGGAGATACCTACAGCTATGTGGGAGCTGTTGTGGGAGCTACTTACCCGGAGATGGGACGCGCACTTCGCAAGGTAATGCCAAAGAGCTTTATTCTGGTGCCGGGCTACGGTGCCCAGGGAGGAAAAGGCGCAGATCTGGTGGATTTCTTTAACGAGGACGGACTGGGCGCCATCGTAAACTCTTCCCGGGGTATCATTGCCGCCTACAAGCAGGAGAAATATGCGCGGTTTGGAGCAGAGCATTTTGCGGACGCATCCCGTCAGGCTGTGATCGACATGGTGGAGGATATTTCCGGAGCGCTGGCTGCCGCAAAATAGGAAACGGAAGGGACGTACAAAAAGCACAAAAATATACTTTATATGAAATGAGAGGGATTTGGAGTATGCCGACAAAATTTCAGGAGCAGGCGGTTATTACAGAACAAAAAGAGATAGCGGAAGGGATTTTTTCTCTGTGGCTTCAGACAAAGGACATTGCCGGGGCTGCAAAGGCAGGACAGTTTATCTCCATCTATTGTGATGAGGGCAGCAGGATTCTGCCCCGTCCCATCAGTATCTGCGAAATTGACAGGGAAGCCGGAAAGCTGCATCTGGTGTACCGGATCGCAGGAAAGGGAACGGAAGAATTTTCCCGTAAAAAAGCGGGAGATACATTAAAGATATTGGGACCTTTGGGAAATGGATTCCCACAGAAAAAACAGAAAGCCTTTCTCATAGGCGGCGGTATCGGTGTTCCGCCTATGCTGCAGCTTGTAAAAGAATTAGAGTGTGAAAAGACCGTGGTTTTGGGCTACCGTAATTCAGAAATGTTTTTGTATGACGAGTTTCGGAAATATGCAGATGTGGCAGTGGCTACGGAGGATGGAAGCGTGGGAACAAAAGGGAACGTGATCGACGCTATAAAAGAGCAGAAGCTGGATGCGGATATTATTTATGCCTGCGGTCCTACGCCCATGTTAAAAGCACTGAAGGCTTATGCAGAGGAAAATCAGATGGAGTGTTACATCTCTCTGGAGGAGAAGATGGCCTGCGGGATCGGCGCCTGTCTTGCCTGCGTGTGTCAGACAAAGGATGTGGATGAGCATTCCAATGTGACGAACGCCCGCATCTGCAAGGATGGCCCGGTATTTGACGCACAGAATATTCTGTTTTTAACCCCGGATGAAACGAGAGCCCGCTATGTGGCTTCGAAGGCAGAGGAAAAGTCGGCGGGCTGTTCCTGTCAGGGCATTCGTGTGGAGATCAAAGCATAGAAAGGGAGGATAGACCATGAATACAAAAGTGAATCTGGCAGGTGTGGAATTGAAAAATCCTGTTATGGTGGCTTCCGGAACTTTCGGCTCCGGGGAAGAATACAGCGAATTTGCAGATCTGAATAAGCTGGGAGCAGTGGTGACAAAGGGTGTGGCAAATGTGCCATGGCCCGGCAACCCGACCCCGCGTATTGCGGAAGTGTATGGCGGTATGCTCAATGCCATCGGCCTGCAAAATCCGGGGATAGATGTGTTTGTAAAACGGGATATTCCCTTTTTGAAACAGTACGATACAAAAATCATTGTGAATGTCTGCGGAAAAACCACGGAGGATTACTGTCAGGTGGTGGAACGTCTGTCAGATGAACCGGTAGATATGCTGGAGATCAACATTTCCTGCCCAAATGTAAAGGAAGGCGGTATTGCCTTTGGACAGGATCCGAAGGCTGTGGAAGCGGTCACAGGAGAAGTGAAAAAATATGCAAAGCAGCCCATTATTATGAAACTGAGTCCAAATGTGACGGACATCACCGTTATGGCAAAAGCGGCGGAGGCAGGGGGAGCGGATGCGTTATCTCTGATCAATACCCTTACCGGAATGAAGATCGATATTAACCGGAGAACCTTTGCCGTTGCAAACAAGACCGGAGGTTTGTCCGGCCCTGCGATACATCCCGTCGCTGTGCGTATGGTATATCAGGCGGCAAATGCGGTGAAAGTACCGATCATCGGTATCGGCGGAATCACAAACACAGAGGATGCCGTTGAGATGATCTTGGCGGGAGCAACGGCGGTCAGCGTGGGTACTGCCAACTTTACGAATCCGATGACCACCATGGAGATCGTGGATGGAATCGAAAGCTATATGAAAGCGCAGAATGTCAGCGATATCCGTGAACTGATCGGAGCTGTGAGATAAAGACGTGGCAGAACAATGACTGGTAAAAAGCAGCGGGAAAAGGGCTGGGGGATATGACAGGCAGGACAGAATATGAATGAGACAGGCATAAAACAACAGGTGATTGATGAAATCAGGAAGCTTGCGAAACAACATGATGTCGATAGAGTGATTTTATTTGGCTCCCGTGCACGAGGGGATTTCAAACGAACCAGTGACATTGATCTTGCTGTTGCGGGGGGAGCGTTTGACAGATTTGTTCTGGATGTAGAGGAAGAAACATCAACGCTTCTGGAATTTGACATTGTAAATCTGGATCGGGAAATGCAGCAGGAATTGTGGGAAGCAATTAGAAAAGAAGGGAGGGTGCTTTATGAAAAAGTATGAGAATTTTTGTGCAAGTCTGTCGAATATGAAGGATATCTACAAATATGAAGAACCCTACGACAATGTGATCCTAACCGGATTGGTTGGTTTGTATGAAATTTGCTTTGAACAATCCTGGAAGATGATGAAGGAAATTCTGGAAAATCATGGTTATGAAGAGGGTGCAACCGGTTCTCCGAAAATCATTCTGAAAACAGCATACAAAGCAGGCATGATCAAAGACGAGAGTTTGTGGCTTGGTGCACTTCAGGAGAGAAACAACGTAATGCACTCTTACAATGAAAACATTGCACTTGAGATTGTCACTGGTGCAAAAGAGAATTTTTATCAGATGTTTTGCGATTTAAAAGAAGAAGTAGAAGAGAGATGGTTGTAAGTATTTCAGTATGTGAAACGCCAACGGGAGATAAATCTTTCGTTGGCATTTTTGAATTGCCAAACATGCGTAGGAAAGTTCCGTTACTGGAACGAGGTACGAGTGAACAGTAACAAAGCTCCGGTTTCGTGTTGATTATAGATGGGAGAGCAATTGACAATGGAACAATAAAGTGATAACATATACTCGTCGATTTGATATCGTTCGCAGGATGTCACGCCCATAGGTTAGTTATAACTAACTAGAGGTAGAGGAGGAAAACAAAATGTTTTTAGAGATTTCTGGAATTGAAAAATATTACGGAAGTGGTGAAAACCGTGTAGAAGTGCTCAAAGGCATTGATCTTGAAATAGAAAAAGGGGAATTTTGTGTTTTGCTCGGACCGTCCGGTTCGGGCAAATCTACGTTATTAAACATTATCGGAGGGATCGATCTTGCAGACAAAGGAGATATCCGCATCAATGGAAAACGGATGTCTGAAATGAAAGAAAAGGGTCTGACCGCCTATCGCAGACGACATCTCGGTTATATTTTTCAGATGTATAATCTGATTCCGAACCTGACAGTGCGGGAAAATATTGAGGTGGGAGCGTATTTGGGAAGTCGTCCTCTGGATGTGGATGAATTGTTGCATACCCTGGGTTTATATGAGCATCAGGGAAAATTGCCGAATCAGCTGTCCGGCGGTCAGCAGCAGAGAACTGCCATCGGTCGTGCTATTGTGAAAAATCCGGATATTCTGCTTTGTGACGAGCCTACCGGAGCATTGGATTACAATACGTCCAGGGAAATTTTGAGACTGATTGAGACGGTGAATGAAAAATACGGAAATACGGTGGTCATGGTCACACACAATGATGCCATCAAGGATATGGCAGACCGGGTTGTGCGTCTGCGTGACGGTGTGATCCGAAAAAATTATCGGAATGAATGCCGGATTCCGGCACAGGAACTGGAGTGGTAGAGTATGAAAAATCCATTGAGAAAACGCCTGCTTCGTGAGCTGAAAAGTGAGTTCGGAAAATATGCGGTTATTTTTCTGCTGCTGATCGCTTCCATCGGATTTGTGTCCGGATTTCTGGTGGCTGATGGAAGTATGCTTGCCGCATACAGGGAAAGCTTTGAAAAATATAACATCGAGGATGGAAATTTTCGTCTGGAAAAAGCGGCGAACAGGGCGCAGGAAAAAGCGATCCGGGAGCTTGGCGTGGCGCTGTATGATAATTTTTATGTAGAAGAAGCGTTGATGAACGACAGCACGCTGCGCATTTTTTCTGACCGGACAGAGGTGAATCTGGTATGCCTGATGGAAGGTAAGATGCCCGTAAAGGAAGATGAAATTGCGGTTGACCGCATGTATGCAGAGAACAATGAAATTCAGACAGGGGATGAGATCTCGTCGCAAAACCGGACATGGACCGTGACCGGACTTGTGGCGCTGCCCGATTATAGCTGCCTTTTTTCAGACAACAACGATATGATGTTTGATGCGGTTAAATTCGGAGTGGCTGTTGTCTCAGAGGGCGGGTTTGCTGCATTGGAAAAAGAGCAGCTTGTCTATGACTATTCCTGGAAATATGAGACGGAACCGGCAGATGAGAAAGAAGAGCATGAGATGGCGGAAGAGCTGATGAAGGGAATCAGCCGGGAAGCAGATCTGGAAGCTTTCATCCCGGGATATCAGAATCAGGCCATTCAGTTTACCGGGGATGATATGGGCAGCGACAGAGTGATGATGATTGCACTTTTGTATATCGTAATTGCCATACTGGCATTTGTATTTGCCATTACTGTCAGCAATACCATTGCGAAAGAGGCGAATGTCATCGGAACCCTGCGGGCTTCCGGCTATACAAAGGGCGAACTGATCCGCCATTATATGGCAATGCCCCTGCTTGTGACCGCAGCGGGAGCCGTGGCAGGAAATATTCTGGGCTATACCGTGTTTAAAAATATCTGTGCCGGAATGTATTATAACAGCTACAGCCTGACTACATACGAGACGGTCTGGAATGCGGAAGCCTTTGTTTTGACGACGGTTGTCCCGCTTATCATGATGACCGTCATAAATCTGGGACTGCTGAAATATAAATTATCCCTTTCTCCATTGAAATTTTTGCGGAGGGATTTAAGCCGCAGAAAGCAGAAACGGGCGGTGCCATTAAGTAAGCATATCCGATTTTTTACACGTTTTCGTCTGCGGATCATTTTTCAGAATTTCAGTAATTACTGCATTCTTTTCATAGGCATACTGTTTGCCAATCTGCTGCTGATGTTCGGGCTTCTTCTGCCTTCTCTCCTGACGCATTATCAGGAAGAGATCGAGAAAAATATGCTCTGTGATTACCAGTATATGCTGCAGATACCGGCGGGGACTATGGACGAGGAGAATAAACTGGAAAGCATGATCGCCATGCTGCTTTTTAGCAGAGAGGCAGAGACAAAGAATGAGGATGCGGAAAAGTTCAGCGCCTATTCTCTTCAGACAACGGGGGAGAATGTCAGGGAGGAAGAAATTCTGCTGTATGGAATTGAACCGGACAGCCGCTACGTTTCTCTGAAGGGAGAAGAAGGAGAAATTTATATTTCTTCCGCCTATTCAGAAAAATATAACGTGGCGCCAGGAGATGTCATTGTCCTAAAGGAAACGTATGAGGATACGGAGTATGAATTTCAGATCAGCGGTATTTATGACTATGCAGGCGGATTGGTTCTTTTTATGGATCGGGAATATCTGAATCAGGTCTTTGATTTGGATAAAGATTATTACTGCGGCTATTTTTCTGATACGGAGATCACAGATATCGATGAAGCATATATTGCGTCCGTCATTGATCTGGAGGATCTGACAAAGGTATCCAGACAGTTAAGCGTATCTATGGGAAGTATGATGTATCTGGTGGATGGATTTGCCGTAGGTATCTTTGTGGTATTGATCTATCTGCTGTCAAAGATCATTATCGAAAAAAATGCTCAGTCTATTTCCATGGTGAAAATTCTGGGCTATGTAAATGGTGAGATCAGCCGGTTGTACATTGTATCAACATTTATTATGGTAGTGCTGTTTTTGCTGGTCAGCCTGCCAATAGAATATTTCTTTATGAAAATAATCATGAGAATTGTTCTGAGCAGCATGTCAGGCTGGATCGGATTTTATGTGGATCCGGTGATCTATCTCAAAATGTTTTTTATCGGAATCGTGACCTATCTGGCAGTGGCTGTACTGGAATATAAGAAAATCGGAAGAGTGCCCATGGATGCGGCATTGAAAAATGTGGAGTAGGAGGCAGGAAGATGAGTAAAAACAGATATAAAATCATATGTTTGAGTCTGACAGCAGTATTGGCTCTGAGTCTGGCAGTCTCAGCTTGCACTACAGAATCCGAACCGGACCAAACGCAGAGCGCCGGTGACGAAGAACAGGTATCAGACGAAGCGCAGGTATCAGACGGGGAGCAGGCGGCTGGCGATAGAGAGGCAGGCGCGGGTGCGGCACAAACCTCCGGCAATCAGGCGGATAAAGAGGAAACGGTGCATATAAAAGCGGATGCGTCGGGAAAAGCAGAGAAGATCACGGTGGAGAGCCTGCTGAAAAATCCGGGAGAAGGGGAACGGATCATGGATTTTTCAACCTTGGATGATATTAAAAATGTAGAGGGCGATGAAGAATTTACACAGGAAAGTGACGGAACGCTTCTGTGGGATAATCACGGGGAGGATATTACATACGAGGGTACTTCTGACGCAGAGCTTCCGGTGTCTGTATCCGTGGCTTATTATCTGGATGGAAAAGAAATGACCCCGGAGGAGATTGCCGGAAAGAGCGGAAATGTCAGGATCCGTATGGATTATGAGAATCATGTGTCCCAGACGGTAAAAATCGACGGAACACAGGTGGAGGTGAAGGTTCCCTTTGCTGCCATATCCGCTGTAGTTCTGCCGGAGAATACATTTTCCAATGTGGAAGTTACAAATGGGAAGCTGATTTCGGTGGGAGATCAGCAGGCGGTTATCGGTTATGCCTTTCCGGGTCTTGCAGATAGTCTTAAGCTGTCAGAGTATGAGAAGGCAGAGGACATAGAGATTCCGGAGTATGTGGAAATAACAGCTTATGTACAGGACTTTGAATTAGATTTCACAGCAACGATGGTATCAAACGGTATATTTGAGGAAATCGAAGAGGAAGATCTGGAGGATCTGGAAGAAATGACAGATTCCACGGAAGATCTGGAGGATGCATCCTCCGAGCTGGCAGAGGCTTCCGGCAAATTGTTACAGGGAGCGGAGACGATGCAGTCCAGTCTCGCCGGTTATATTGAGGGCGTCAGCCAGGTAAATAAAGGAACGACAGCTCTGGTGGACGGATTGAAGGAGTTGAATGGGCAGAAGGAAGCTCTGGTGTCGGGGGCAGAATCGCTGAAACAGGGAATAGAGGATCTGCATACCGCTCTTACCCGGTCAGATTTTGCAGGACAGGTCCAGACGCTTGCCATTCAGATGGCATCCTACGGGCAGTCAGTGCAGTCTTTGGTCACCGGCGCCGCAGAGGAAATGTCAAAAGCAGATCTGTCAGAAGCGGAGCGCACTGCCACGGAGAAAGCAAGAGAACAGGCGAGAGCAGCCGCGGAGGAAATACTGGCAGATATGGATGGAGTGACAGAAGAAGAGAAAACACAGATTCTGGAGCATATTTCCGGAAGTATTGATGTGTCGGGGACTACGCAAGAGGCGCAGAGGCATCTCGCACAGGCTCAGTCTGCCTTGAGCCGGATCCCGGCATTTGACCAGACGACAACAGGTCTGACTGACAATGGGGATGACAGTGCGGATTTTGGCAGGCTGCTGGATGGTCTGGAGCAGTTGAAGAACGGAAGCGGACAGCTTGCAGAGGGAATCACTGCCTTTTCGCAGGGGATCGGACAGCTTTATGAGGGGGCTGCAGCCTTGCAGGAGGGAACACAGACACTGTCAGATTCCGGTACGGATCTGAAGGACGGAATGGAAGTGCTGAAGGATGGAATGGGGACTTTCCGGGAGGGCATGTATACCTTTAATAAAGAAGGGATTC
>CAYRZL010000061.1:0-5793 GCA_964428795.1 uncultured Lachnospiraceae bacterium
AGTACGGCGCTGATCAGTGTCTCGGTACATTCTTCCTCATTCCAGTTATCAGTATCCAGTACCAGATCAGGGGAAGCGGGTTCCTCATAGGGGGAATCGATTCCGGTGAAGGACTTGATCTGCCCGTCCATTGCCTTCGCGTATAATTTCTTCGGATCCCGCTTTTTGCATGTGGCAAGATCCGCTTTTACATAGACTTCCATAAAGTCCTTTCCAATAAGCTCCCGCGCCTGCGCCCTGCTCTTCGCAAACGGGGAGATCAGTGTGACGAAGGTCACGATTCCGGCATCTTTAAACAGGCCTGCCACCTCTGAGGTACGGCGGATATTTTCTACCCGGTCTGCATCAGAGAAGCCAAGGTCTTTGTTCAGCCCCCGGCGCAGCTTATCCCCGTCCAGTATATAAGCGGGAATTCCCTGATTTACCAGACGCTGTTCCGCTTCCTCGGCAATGGTTGTTTTTCCGGCGCCGGAGAGTCCGGTCATCCAGACGACGAGACCTTTTTGCCCGAGCAGGCGTCCCCGCTCAGAAGCGGTCATGCTGTTTCCGGACCAGCGGATGTTTCTTGTATTGTAATCGTATTCTTCCAACGCTTCCGTGATGATGCCGCCTCCGGCGATCTCATAATCATCCACGATAACAAAGCGGCTTGTAGCTTCAATGGAACCCGCCAGATCAAAGGCGATGGGGTGATCCAGTACGAGAATACATTCAGCCACTTCGTTTTTTTCCACATACTGGCGCATCACACAGCTTAAGTCAGATGCATTCACGACGCGGGTGATCTTCTCCAGCCGCATCTCGACCTTCGCGGTACCGCATTTCAGGTAATAAGTTTTATTCCGGACGAGACGTTCTTTGCCGAGCCAGAACAGATTCGCCAGCAGGCGTACGCCGACCTGAGGCGCGTTTTGTGACTCGATGCATGCGATCTCGCCGCGCTTTACAAAAATTTCCTCCGTCATGGTAAATCCGGCGGCCTGCCCGGCAGTGAACCGGGACGGACGGGCAGCATTAAATACCTCCAGAGATTTTACCGTAGTGCGTTTGCCTGAAGGATAAAAGACAATGGAATCCCCGGCGCGGACGGTTCCTGCGTCTACTGTGCCTGCGATAATCCTCCGGTTGTCATTGTTCTCCGTAAATTTGTATACGCCCTGCACCGGCATGCGAAAAGCCATATGTTCCGGCTCCGGGATAGCATGAAAAGCGTCCATCTGCTCCAATACGGTCAGACCATGGTACCATGGCATATCAGGGGACAGCTTTGTAATATTGTCTCCTGCCATACCGCTGACCGGAATAAAGGATTCCGGGCGGATATCGATCTTTTCCAGAAATTTTTCGTATTCTGTCCTGATATCGTCAAACACCTGCTGATCGTAATCTACCAGATCCATTTTATTTACGAGAACAGATACCTGACGGATGCCAAGCATGGACAGAAAGTATCCGTGGCGGCGCGTGTTCTCCTCCACTCCGTGGGAGGCATCGATGACCAGAAGGGCGGCCTCGGCGCGGGAAGCGCCCGTCACCATATTTTTCAGAAACTCAATGTGCCCCGGAGCATCGATGATGATATAGCGGCGTTTGTCCGTCTGGAAAAAACAGCGGGCAGTATCGATGGTGATACCCTGTGCCTGCTCGTTTTTCAGCGCGTCCAGCAGAAACGCATATTCAAATGGTTTGGAATTTCTCTTGCAGTTTTCCTGAATGGCTTCGAGTTTGCCCTCCGGAAGGGCGCCCGCATCCGCCAGTAAGCGGCCGATGACGGTGCTTTTACCGTGATCCACATGACCGACGGTGACGATATTTAATAATTCATCTAAATTTGTATTCATGTTGTATCCTCTTTTTCGGCATCCATATTTTTCTGTCTGATTTACATATATCCGTCGCGTCTGAGCGTCTCTAAGCCGCCATCCTCGGCATCCTGTGCACGCCCGCTCCGCTCTGCAATATTAGACAACGCTCCGGTTTTCAGTTCCTCAATGATCTCGTGTACGTTTCTGGATTCGGATTTGATCGGGTTGGTGCATGGACCGCATCCGAGAGAACGGTAGCGTGTTCCGTCCCCCTGGTTGTAATAGAGGGATACGGTTGGAATGTTTTCCCGTTCGATGTATTCCCAGATATTCAGCTCCGTCCAGTCAAGGAGCGGATGAATGCGCACATGGGTGTTCGGCGCAAAGTCCGTTTTGAACTGATTCCAGAACTCCGGCGGCTGGTCGTCCAGATTCCAGTCGTTATTTTTGTCCCGTGGGGAGAAGTAGCGTTCTTTAGAGCGGGAGCCTTCCTCATCCGAGCGTGCGCCTACAATGACTCCGGTGTAAGCGGCGGTGTCAGTATCCCGTTCATATTCACCGGTCTGAAGGTTTAAGCGGTAACGGGGCCATGTTCCGTTTAATGTGTGGGTCAATGCCTCGGTTTTTAACATGCGGCAGCAGTCCACATGGGAGCAGGTTCCGTTTGGAAATGTGGTGCCTGCTTCCAAAGCCTCCTTGTTTTCTCCATAAATCATGTACAGATTGTACTCTTTTGCCAGACGGTCACGGTATTCGATCATCTCCGGGATTTTGTAGTGGGTGTCAATATGCACCAGTGGAAATGGTACGTGTCCGTAAAATGCCTTGCGCGCCAGCCACAGCAGCACCGTACTGTCTTTTCCGATAGACCAGAGCATGCAAAGATTACCGAATGCCGCATATGCCTCACGCAGAATGTGTACGCTTTTCGCTTCCAGCTTATCCAAATGATCCATGTTTTTATTTCCTCCGATATTGATATCTTTTGTTTATTTAATGTTCCATTTCATAACCGTAGTAGTCGAAGTAGAAGCCCAGATTTTCGTTGATACGTTTTTTCAGTCTGTCATCTAACTGGAACTTATTTGTTTTATAATTTTTCTGGCTGTCCAGATATTCGTTGAAGTAGGGCAGTGCAGCCTCATATCCACCGATACCCAGGTGACCATAGATTTCTTCCATATATTCCTTGGGATTTTTTACAAAATCCTCATATTTGATGTCTATGCGATCCTCCTCGGGAATCTTCTCCAAATCGGCGATTGCCTTATGATAAATCCGCTGAAACAGTTGAATAATCGTATCTTCAATAAATTCATCACTGGCGGGTTCACTCAGACACAGCAGCGCCATCTCTTTTTTAAACATGTTTGCAGTTGACATAACTACCGTATAAGGATTCCGGTAAATGTTGATGAATTTTGCGCCCGGATAACGACGTTTCAATTCTCCGATGCGGCAAGTATTTTCCGGGCTTTTTAACAGCAGTTGCTTTCCCTTGCACAGCCAGGTGACCTTTTTTAAGATGTAGTCGTAGGCCTTAAACCAATCCGCCTGTTTTTCCGGGCTTTGTTCGTCGATAAAAGCAGTCTCTATAAACTTGGTACCGTTTCCACCGTCCGGGAATACCAGCATATGGCTGATCGCCTGAGTGGAGATCGTAGCCTGTGCAAAAACCTCCTCCATAGGAAGATCCAGTTGATAATCCAGATTGTCAAAGGGACGGGCTTCCTTTAAAAGAACGGATTGAGCCTTCGCCAAAGGTTTCTTTAAGAGAATACAGTTGTTGAATGTAACTGTTTTCACCGGATCAAACCATGCAAACTGCGGATCTCTTGTCATGAGATTCTGCAAAAACGTGGTTCCGGTGCGCCAGTGCCCGACGATGTAGACCGGATCTTTTTTCAGTTTTGTTTTTTTTATGGGATGATAAAATATGGCCCACTCCAGAAATGAGGGGATTGCCAGTGCAAGGGTAACGCCGGTGATAAATCGCGCCTGCTTTTTCTTGTCTGGGGATATCACGTTTTCCCGCCGCAGCCGTATCCAGTTATCGAACCGGCAGCCCAGCATATTGTGGGACATGTTTATTTTTGAACTGCTCATAGGTATCTTCCTTCCGGCAGGGCGTAATGCGCCCAACCGAAGGTGAGTATAGAACAGTTTTATGAACTTAATATGAAATACTTAAAAAAATTTAAAAAAAATTTAAATATTTTTTTTGATTTTACAATTCTACCGTGAACGTGCTTCCTTCTCCCGGGGCGCTTTTTACCGATATTTTTCCGCCATGCAGCTCTACAATCTGTTTTACGATAGAAAGTCCAAGTCCGCTGCCTTCCCCCCGGTGGGAAGTATCTCCCTGATAAAACTGTTCGAAAATACGCGCCTGGGTGTTTTCATCCATGCCGATGCCGTAATCTCTTATGATAAACAGAATTTTTTTCGGGTAGGGACGCAGAATAATATCAAGGGCTGCGCCTTCCGGAGAAAATTTGATGGCATTTTCCAGCAGATTGAACCATACTTCAGACATCAGCTCTTTATCCCCCGCATATTTGACCGGATCCAGCATCAGATTGAGCTTTAACTGCCTGCTGCTCCAGGAAGGCTCCAGAAGCACAATAGTCTGGCGGATCTGTTCATCCAGATAATAGGGAGCAGTATTTAGCGGGACGTTTGAGCTGTTGAGCCGGGATAAACGGAGCATTTTTCCGGTGATGGCGGACAGCCGGTGGCTTTCCTCAAGGATCAAAGAGGCATACGTCCTGCACTGTTCGTCCGTCTTTTGATCCTCTGTCAGCAGCTTTGCATATCCTTCCATGATGGCGAGAGGAGTTTTAAATTCATGGGATACATTCGAAATAAAGTCTTTTTTGAGAATCTCGTTGCTTTTCAGCTCCTGCGCCATGCGGTTAAAATCTGAAAAGAGCTTTCCAAGCTCGTCCTTTCTGTCAGGTTCTTCCAAATAAATGTCGTAATTTCCGTCAGCAATCTCATTGGCGGCTCTGGATAATCTTTCAATGGGATCTGCGGTTCGCCTGGACATGAAAATAATAGCGATGATCACGATTGCCACTGCCAGGGCCAGGATGACCAGCTCTTTGAGGGCGTATCCCCGAATCAGGATCCGGATGTCACTCTGTCCGAGCAGAATATTATTGCTGACCAGCCAGAATATGAGAATCGTGACTGCAGATGAGATGCCGGAAAACGCAAGTAAAACAGATATCAGCCGACGCCTTATTTTTCTCATACAAGAATCACCGCCTTATATCCCAGTCCCCGAATGGTCTGTATTTCAAAGGCACCGATGTCCCTCGTCTTTTCCCGGAGACGCTTGATGTGAACGTCGACGGTGCGCGGATCCGTTTCACTGTCGTATCCCCATATCTCGTCCATCAAATTCTGTCTTGTAAAGATTTTGCCCGGATAGGAAAGCAGCAGATACAATAACTGAAATTCTTTCTGGCGCAGCTTCGGGCAGTCGGAATGATCTGTGCAGGTAATCTGAAGTGCCTCTTCATTCAGCGTGTAATTTCCGACGGTCAGCTCTCCGGATGCAGTTATCCTGGCGCGGCGCAGCAATGCCTCTATGCGCAGCAGCAATTCTTCCATGTCGATGGGCTTTGTCATGTAGTCATCGGCTCCGCCGCGAAATCCTTCCCGCTTATCTTCCAGGGAATCTTTTGCTGTTACGAGCAGGATCGGGAGTGTGGGATTGGAACTGCGAACCAGTTCCGTGAGCGTAAACCCGTCCATTCTGGGCATCATTACGTCTGCGATCATCAGATGAATATGCGTGTGATCCAGTATTTGCAGCGCATCTATACCATCGGCGGCTTCTGTCACCTGATAGCCTGCGCGGGTGAGATGTATGCGGATCAGCTTTCTGTAATCCGGATTATCTTCTACCAAAAGAATATTTATCATAATAATAGACTCCTTGTTACGAGCGCTTAGCGACCGTGTTTTGGTCGCTTACGCG
>CAYRZL010000061.1:5893-16936 GCA_964428795.1 uncultured Lachnospiraceae bacterium
CGTTTGACTTAAACAGATAGTAACACAAAGTGCAGATTTTGAATACTGCAATTCCGAAAAAAACCGGAAAAAGAGTTGACACAAAGCAGTTTGTCCTTCAAAATAAGACCTGTTGGGAGAAGAAAATTCCATATATGGAGGAGACAGAGGATGGAAGAAAAAAAGGTTGTATCTAAAAATGTGATAGTGATTGCCATTATCATTGCCATTATTATTGCCGCGTTATTGACCGTGATGCTGATGAACAAACCAAGGATGAGAGATTTTGGGACGTCCGGTAAATTTACGGAGGAGCAGCTGATAAAAGAAGCCGGGGAAATCGCAGTTCTTATGGAAGAGGAAGATTATACTGCGATTCTGGACAGAAGCAATGAGGATCTGAAAAAAGATCTGGCTTCTATAGACTGGGATAGCGCAAAAAGCACCATAGGCGACGAATGGGGAAGCTATCAGGAGATGACGGTAGCGGAAATGGTGGAGATCAGAAGTAAAGGTGTGGATTACGCCCAGATTACCGTGACAGCCAGGTATGAGCAGGTTTCTGTAGATTATCTCCTCACCATAGGCGAGGATGGTCTTTTGGCAGGATTCCGTTTTATGGCGACCGCAGCGGCAGAATGATGCTGTCAGAACTGAAAAACACATACGGAGCATAAAAAAGAAAGCCGGCGATCGGCTTTCTTTTTTAACAGATGTATTATTTTTCTCCAAACAGGCGTGCAAGAAATCCTTTTTTCTTTTCCACCTTTGCAATTTTGCCATGCAGACCTTTTACGGATGTAAGGTATAGTCCGCTGACAGTAGCTTTTACCTCTTTTTTTACCGGAATCTCATCAAAGATCTGATCGTCTGCAATGAAAAGCTGAATCATCGGACCAACCTTTGCTTTGACTACCGGAACCTTCATGCCGCGGTAACGTTTCGGCGTATTGTCGATGACAGCCTGAGGCAGACCGGATTCCTTCAGTTTCATTTTTTTCTTATCGATAATCAGCATGGATACGCTCTGAGCTGCAGCATCAATTTCCGCCTGCTGCTCGTCCCTCTTTTTCTGCTGCTTCTTTCCTAATAAATACAATACGATGATTACCACTACGGCTATGGCAACCGCGATAATCAGTGTGATAATTGCTGGTGTTGACACAAAAACTCCTCCTTATTTTTTCATTCATGCTTATCCATTCTAGCATTGATTTTCCGAAAAAGCAACTAAAACGAAATAATCTCTTTTTTTTTGTAGTAAAATGTGTTATTTTAATAGATGCGAGTGAATTGCACGTATGCTTTCAGGGCTGAGATATATTTGTATACAGAAAGGAAACAAAGATAATATGAAGAAAAAAGTCGTAGCGCTTTTACTGGTTGCTGCAATGGCGGCGGTTCTTGGCGCATGTGGAAAAGATGAGACGAAGCAGACAAGCGTAGAGACGGAGGCGTCCGCAGAGGCGGAGAGCGGAACTGTACAGTTCCAGGCGAGTCAGATTGAATATAATGTAGCAGATTACGTTACATTGGCGGACTATAATAATATTCAGGTAGAGGTTGATGATAATTATACGGTCAGTGATGATGACGTGAGGACCTACGCAGAGTCTATGATCGCTTCGTATCCTGCTTACAAGGACAGCGACAAATCTACCGTGGAGGACGGAGATACGGTAAAGATTGATTTTGTAGGTAAAATAGACGATGAAGAGTTTGACGGAGGCAGCGGAGAGGATTATCCGCTGACCATCGGTAGCGGCAGCTTTATTGACGGATTTGAATCAGGTCTGATAGGCGCTACCGTGGGAGAGACAGTTTCTCTGGATCTGACCTTTCCGGAGACATACCAGAATAATCCGGATCTGGCAGGACAGCCGGTCACTTTTGATGTGACGGTAAATAAGATCGTTGAAAAGCAGGATATGACATACGAGGACATGACAGACGACTATGTGAGTGAAAATTTCCAGATCGATACGGTAGACGATTTTCTGGCGCAGATCAGGGAATATCTGGAATCATCGGCGGAGTCCAGCAAACAGCAGGCTGTTCAGGAGGCCGTTCTGGAGAAGCTGGAAGAGGGTAGTGAAGTGACGATCCCGGATGGATTGCTGGATGCGAGAGTCGCGGATTACAAGACGATGTTTGAGACCTACTGTCAGACAAATTATGGTATGTCTGCGGAGGAGTATGTGGAGCAATATCAGGGGGAGACAATAGAGGAATATTATGCTGAGGTCGTTACGAATCTGGAAGAGTCGATCAAACAGGAGCTGATTCTGGAAGCGATTGCCGAAAAAGAGGGACTAAAGATCGACGAGAGCGGTTATAAGGACTTTATAGAGTCTTATATGTCTTACTATGGCTATACGGATGAGGCAGATTTCTACGATTCCAACGGTGGAGAAGATTATGTGCGCAAGAGTTATCTGGAAAATATGGCGTTGACAAACGTGTGTGAGAATGTTCAGGTTTCTTATGCAGAATCCGGCGCATCCGAGGATGATGCATCCGGAACTGAAGACGACACTTCAGCTACAGAGGAATAAAAATGCAAAAGGGGATTAAATCATGGAACTGGTAAGTATCAGAGAATTATTTCGTGAGAAAGAAAAATATCTGGATCAGCAGATTACAATAGGAGGATGGGTCAGAAGCATCCGTAATTCCAGGACATTTGGTTTCATTGTAGTAAATGACGGTACGTTTTTTGAACCGCTGCAGGTGGTTTATTCTGACGCTCTGGCAAATTTTCCCCAGGTTGAGAAGATCAATGTCGGTGCGGCAATCATCGTAAAGGGAAAACTGGTTGCCACACCGCAGGCAAAACAGCCTTTTGAGATTCAGGCGGAGGAAGTGACGGTGGAAGGAGCATCCGCACCGGATTATCCACTGCAGAAAAAGCGCCATACCTTTGAATATCTGAGAAAGATTTCACATCTGCGTGCGAGAACGAATACGTTCCAGGCTGTGTTTCGGGTACGGTCTTTGATCGCTTATGCCATCCATAAGTTTTTCCAGGAGCGGGATTTTGTGTATGTGCACACTCCGTTGATCACGGGAAGTGACTGCGAGGGAGCAGGGGAAATGTTTCGGGTGACGACTCTTGATCTTGATGCAATACCTCATACGGAAAGCGGTGAGATCGATTACACACAGGATTTCTTTGGAAAACCTACCAATCTGACGGTAAGCGGACAGTTGAACGGTGAAACATATGCGATGGCATTTAAAAACATTTATACGTTTGGTCCCACCTTCCGGGCAGAGAACTCCAACACGACCAGACATGCGGCAGAGTTTTGGATGATCGAGCCGGAGATCGCATTTGCGGATTTGAAGGATGATATGGTGCTTGCCGAGAGTATGTTGAAATACATTATCACTTATGTATTGGAACATGCACCGGAGGAAATGAAGTTCTTTAACAGTTTTGTAGATAAAGGACTTCTGGAGCGGCTGAATCATGTGGTAAATTCTGATTTCGCTCATGTAACATACACGGAAGCGATTGATATTCTGGAAAAAAATAATGATAAATTCGAGTACAAGGTTTCCTGGGGTGTGGATTTGCAGACGGAGCATGAGCGCTATCTTACCGAGGAGGTGTTCAAACGTCCGGTATTTGTAACGGATTATCCGAAGGAGATCAAAGCCTTTTACATGAAGCTCAACGACGATGGAAAAACAGTGGCTGCCATGGATTGTCTGGTGCCGGGTATCGGCGAGATTATCGGAGGAAGTCAGAGAGAGGATGACTATGATAAATTGTTATCCAGGATCAAAGAGCTTGGGCTTAATGAGGAGGATTATGATTTCTATCTGGATCTTCGGAAATATGGAAGCACGAGACATGCCGGGTTCGGTCTGGGATTTGAAAGATGCGTTATGTATCTGACCGGTATGGGCAACATCCGCGATGTGATTCCGTTCCCGCGTACTGTAAATAATTGTGAATTATAATAATGTTGAACTCCGGTGGAATGCTTCTGCCGGAGTTTGTTATTAAAAAAGGATATGCATATGGTGAAAGAAAAATGGTTTGTGATTTCAAAAAAGGCAGATTTTCAGGGAATCGGAAAACGGTTTGGAGTCGATCCTGTCATTGCGCGCGTTATAAATAACCGGGGAATCGCGGGTGATGAACAGATAAAATCTTATCTCTACGGGGATATATCAGGTTTACATAATCCTCATCTTATGAAGGATATAGATAAATGTGCAGAGATTTTGAAGCAGAAAATAATGACCGGAAGGAAAATCCGTATTATCGGGGACTATGATATTGACGGAGTGCAATCTGCATATATTTTGTATCAGGCATTGCGCCGCTGCGGGGGGAATGTGGAAACGGTTTTGCCGGACCGAATGATTGACGGATATGGATTGAATCAGAATTTGATTGAGAACGCCATCAACGAGGGCGTGGATACGATCCTCACCTGTGATAACGGGATTGCGGCGTTGGAGGCGATTCATCTTGGAAAAGAAGCGGGTCTTACCATACTGGTGACGGATCATCATGAAATTCCTTTCGTGGAGGAGGACGGAGTGATCTGCTATCTTGCCAGTGAAGCAGACGCTGTTGTAAATCCGAAGCAGAAGGAATGCGCTTATCCCTTTAAAGGGCTGTGCGGGGCAGGCGTGGCGTTTAAGCTGGTACAGGTACTCTACGAATTATGCGGTATTTCCTCAGAAGAAGCATATACATTTATTGAAAATGCAGGATTTGCCACGGTTGGGGATGTGATGGATCTGGTGGATGAAAACCGTATTCTGGTGAAGCTGGGACTTGAAATGCTGCAGCACACACAGAATCCGGGGATGCGGGCATTGATCATGCAGAGCGGTCTGGAGGATGTGACTTTGAAAGCGCATCATATCGGTTTTCGCCTGGGACCTTGTCTGAACGCGGGCGGCAGACTGGATACGGCGCAGCGTTCTCTGGCGCTGCTGTGCGCAGAGCGGGAGGAAGAGGCGTCCCGTCTTGCGGCGGAACTGATCGCCCTCAATGAAAACCGGAAGGAACTGACAGAAGAGGCGGTAAAGAAAGCAGTCCGCATGATCGAGCAGGGTGATTGGAAGGACGACAAGGTGCTGGTGGTCTATCTGCCGGATTGTCACGAAAGTCTGGCGGGAATTGTGGCAGGCAGATTGCGGGAGCGGTATGCACGACCTGCATTTGTGCTGACGGACAGTGGGGAACATTTAAAAGGATCGGGCAGGTCTATTCCGGAGTATTCCATGTATGAGGAGATGAATCGCTGCCGGGATCTGTTTTTGAAATTTGGCGGGCACCCAATGGCGGCGGGCTGTTCCCTGATGCGGGAGCAGCTTGAGCCTCTGCGCATAAAAATGAACGAATTAACGAGCCTGTCGGATGAGGATATCACGCCGAAAATACATATCGACGTGCCTATGCCCATGGAATATGTGCATCAGAAACTGGTGGAGCAGTTATCCTTATTGGAACCCTTTGGAAAGGGAAATGAAAAGCCGGTATTTGCGGACCGGGATCTGGAGGTGAGATCCGTGCGGATACTTGGAAAAAATCAAAATGTACTGCGTTTTGACCTTGTGAAAAACGGCAGATTTTACGAGGGCGTATATTTTGGGGCGCCGGAGAGGTTTTTTGAGGCAGTAGAGGAAAAATACGGCGCAGGGATCAGCAAACAGCTTCGTGCCGGACGCAGATGCGAAGGTGTATTCATGCATTTCATATACTATCCGGAGTTGAACGAATATCAGGGGAATGTGCGGATACAGATGAAAATCAGCCATTTTTGTTAATTCCTACGATTTTATGAAGATTTCGTGAAAGAAATCTAAAACTTCCGAAATTCTTTTGACTTTTCCTGTATTCTGTGTCAGAATGGGTGAAGCCTGAGGATAGAAATGCCTGAGCGGTATAAGTAATATCCGGACACATAAGAAAAGTAGATGAACAATAGGAAATAAAACAGGAAAGGAAGTGTGACAGAATGAAAAAAAGAATGACAAGAATGTTTTGTCTGATGCTTTCAGCAGCTATGATTGCAGGTTCTTCCATGGCGGTTTTTGCCGATGAGGACGGAGAAGTAAAAGCTGAGGTCCAGGTTGAGGAGAACGATAAACCATATGTATCCTTCGGAGAGGATCTGACTGCGCAGCAAAAGCAGAAGGTAATTGATCTCATGGGACTGGATCCCGATGAGGAGGATGAATGGGATATAAGCTATGTGACAAATGAGGAGGAACATCAGTATCTGGACAGCTATATTTCTTCTTCACAGATAGGCAGCAAAGCATTATCCTCTGTTGTGATTTTGCAGAGAGAGGATGGCAACGGAATCAATGTTACGACAAAGAATATCAACTATTGTACCGAGGGCATGTATCAGAACGCGCTTGCTACCGCCGGTATGGAGGATGCGGACGTTATTGTGGCGGGACCGTTTGAAATTTCCGGCACAGCAGCTCTTGTGGGCGCTCTGAAGGCTTATTCTGAGATGACCGGAGAGGAAGTATCTGAGGAAAGTCTGGATACTGCATTAAACGAGCTGGTTATTACAGGGGAAATTGCAGACAGCACGGGTGATACAGATGAAATCGAGGGCATGGTTGCTTACCTGAAAAAAGAGGTTGCCGAGAACGATCTCGACGACGAGGAAGAGATCAGCAGCATTATTGATGAAGCAGCCAGTGAATTTGGCGTATCTTTGACAGACGAGGAAAAGCAGAAGCTGATCTCCCTGCTCAAAAAAATCGCAAATCTGGATCTGGATGTGGACAGTCTGGTGAGTCAGGCAAAGAGTATCTACAACAAGCTGGCGGATATGGGAATCGACCTGAAGGACGAGGAAGTCCAGAAAGACGTAGGAAATATTTTTACAAAGCTGATTCAGATGATCAAAGATTTCTTTGCAAAATATATGAATTAGAACTTTTGAGCCATCACTGGATTATATGATTCGGTGATGACTTTTGACTTTTCTGAAACAGAAGAGTACCTGGTGTTAGCATCTAATTAGTACAAAACAAAATGAGGTATTCCCTTGAAATATTGTATAATAATTTAGAGATTTGATAGACAGATGTGAAAACACACTGCAAAATCTGCTGAACAAAGTTAATTATTAAATTTATATCGAAGAAATAGTATCTAAAAGATATATACGAGGAGAGAGCATATGAAAAAAGTAAAATTACTATCAGGAATATTAGCAGTATCGCTGCTGATTGGCAGTGTTCAGTTCCCGGTGTTGGCACAGGAAACTGTGCCGGATGTGCAGACAGGGGTGTCTGAGAGTGAGAACCTTAGAGGGACCGGGGATGTTCTTGCTTCCGGTACCTGTGATGATCTTGCGTGGACGCTGACGGAGGATGGTACTTTGACAATCAGCGGAACGGGAGATATGGAGGATGATTGGTAACCATGGGGTAGCTGGCGTAATGATATTAAAACAGTTATTTTGACAGAGGGTGTGACCAGTATAGGGGACTTTGCGTTTGAGGGGTGCAGCAGCCTGACCGACGTGTATTATAGTGGTTCAGAGTCAGACTGGGAAGTAATTGACATAGATGATGTTTTTAATGATCCACTGTTCAATGCGACGATCCATTATAACTGTTCAGGACCGGAAGATCCTGATGTAAAGAATGATTATGATACATCCACGGAAGAAGGGAGAGTAATTACATACACAGCTCTTGCAAAAATAGCATACAGTAAATTTGATTCCAGCCTGGGGGAGACGGTATCAGAGTTTGTTGCAGAGGGAAAGCATAATGAAATGAAAAGCACCATGAGTGTAAATAAAGACTGGAAGAATCTGATCTGGAGCGATAAAGATGTCACCTATACAAAATTTTATACAGATGTGATCGGTGATTATGAAATTGTCGATGTGTCAAATCAGAATGACAGAACAGGATTTTATGGAGTGTGTTTTAAGTCACCGGATGGAAATTATATTATTTCTTATCGGGGAAGTGAAGGTTCAGATCTGGGGACAATATCAAACTACATGTGTACAAAATTATTAAACCTTGCACTCTCAGAAAATATGGTTGTAGATCTGAGAGATGACTGGTCAGCTACAGATTTTGAATTTGCTCTGTTCAATTCATTGTCTGAACAGTTTGATTGTGCGTTGGATTTTTATGACAAAATACTTGCAAAAGCGGAGCAGGATAATGGAGCGGAGATTATATTGACAGGTCATTCCCTGGGCGGGGCGCTGGCGGCGTATGTTTCTATTGCTACAAATGCCAAAGCATATTGCATAGATGGAGCGGTCGGACATGTTGTCGATGTTTCTTTCGCAGATGCATATCTGAATATTGATTCCTTTGATGGAACTGAAAATTTTAATTTTATTAACTATACGGATGCGGATGGAGATTCTATCAAAAATATAATAGATGTAGCATCAAAAAGTGTGCCGGTTTTCTGGAATTTTAATCTTAGCTTTTCGGAAAAGTGGGACAAAATCGTGTCAGATATAGTGGAATATGAAAAAAATAAATCCCATTGTACTTTTGTTGCTGATTTAATTCAGGCAACTAATAAGGACTATTACCCAATGAAGCAATATCGCTCCTCAAATATTTATAAAACGACAGAACAGCCGGAAATTTTTTTGGCAATAGCAGGATCCCACCATGCAATGTCGTATTTGTCTTATGATGAGAGCACCGGGAGATTCAAATTAAATGAGCTGGTTAAATCTTACAATACGAAAACTCCCTGGAGTTTGGATGTGTCTCTCTCCAATGTGACAAAAGATCGGAGAGTTATGCTGGGGACTGCATCCGATGATACGATTTACGCACCTTCCAACTGGCTGTTTGATCAAACAGTATCCAATATTATGTTTGGCGGGGCTGGAAAAGATTATCTGTATGGATATCTGGGCAATGATGTTCTGAGTGGGGAAGGATCTGTTAATTATTTGGAAGGCGGAAGTGGAGATGATACTTATATCGTAGATAAATCGCTGACATCAGGCGGATCAACCATTATAAAGGATCCATCCGGAAAGGATACGCTTATCTTTCCATGAACGAAAAGAATATTACCCTGGATGTGGGAGCAGAGAAAACACTTTCGGCATCGATACAGCCGGAGGAGGCATCTGCCCGCAGTATAAGATGGAGTTCTGATAATGCGAATGTGGCAATTGTAGATGCAGATGGAAATGTTATCGGTTTATCTGCAGGAACCGCAACGGTAACCGCTGCGTGCGATTATGGAACGGATTCTTGCGTTGTTACGGTGTGTGATTCAGATACGCATGAACATGACTGGAGTAAGGCTGTACAGAAAAACTATCCGGATAGGGCTGTGATGGTGTAGAGAAAAATGCCAAGGGCTGGTGGTATATCAAAGGCGGAAAAGTACAGTCTGGATATTCTGGGAAGGTGAAGATTGGTAACAAAGTTTATACAGTTGTAAAAGGAAAAGTGGATAAATAGGAATGTGCTTGCAGGGGGCTGTCTTTGTGACAGCCCCCTGCATTTATGCGCAGAGCCGCATCCGTTCCTAATATTTCTCCGGCGCAAACAGCCTGATCCCGCCCCATATGAGGAGCAGCCCCACAGCAATGCCGATTGCCCAGCCATAGTATGTATTAAATACAAACAGATTTGAGAAGAAGGCTCCGAATATATTGTAAATGATATGCAGTATGATGCAGAACCAGATACGCCCTCCCTTGCGGTATACCAGACCGAAAACAAGTCCGATCACAAAAGCATAAAGTCCCTGGACCAGATTCATATGCAAAATGCCGAACAGGGCAGCCTGAAGGATATTGGCGAACCAGAAAGGCAATGCTTTGTTGGCAAAATGAAGGGTGGCGCCACGGAATGCCAGTTCTTCACAGATCGGAGCCAGAACAACGGTATAAAGGACGACATACCAGCGGACATCAGTGAGTCCAAGCGCGTCTATCACCTGCGAATAGGAAGTCTCCAGACCCGGCCACCGGGCAAACAAAAACTGTACTGCAATCTGAATAAAGATCACCAGCGCGATTGCCAGAAAGAACATACTCAGGATACGCTGCGGGTTGAACTTCAGTATTTTTTTCCTTTTTTCTTTTTTCCTCAGATAATTATACCAGATTCCAAAGATCAGAATGCCTGCAGCGGCATATAAAATGGATACGAGCATAGTAAATGCCTGATCGTCAGGAGAGTTTGCTATCTTTGATAAAAAGTAATTCAGATCAAATTCACCGGGCATATCCTTGAAGGCATAGATGAGCATAGCCGGGACAGCGGCTACGATCTGTATACCAACCAAAAGAATGGTTGGAATAAAGCTCATAAAAAAAGAACCGAATTTTTTCATATAAATCTCCTTTGTGTCTGTTTTTCTACAATGTACATCCTTATCTGATTTCGTATGGACTGATACAGATAAGGCTTGATCTGGGCAAGAGGAACCGGCTGTTCGTACAAAATCGGATTGTAGATAGCGCCGCTCACCATCTCTATGATCATATAGATCATGATCTCCGGATCACGAAATTCATAGCCTGAGTCATGGAGCAGCTGAAGAAAGTCGCGATAGACCTCATGATCTTTATTTTCCTGATAAGAGATCAGGCTGTTGCGGAACACGCCCCAGCTTAAATGCTTGGAAATGAAACCAAGCAGAGACTGGTCCTGATCCAGACGATCAATGATATAGTCTGTGATATAGATGATCTGCGTTTCAAATCCGCGGATGTCATGTTCGCACAGAGACCCATATGCATCCAGAAAGAGTGCTCCGGCTTTGTGGGCGATGAGTTTATTTCGGATGTCATACTTGTCTGTGAAATACAGATAAAAAGTCCCCTTTGCCACACCTGCATTATTTACTATATCAGAAATAGAAGTATTTTGGAATCCTTTTGAAGTAAACAGCGAAAATGCTGTATTCAAGAGAGATTCTTTTTTCAGTTTTTTATTGATTTCAATTTTACCCAATCCGAAACCTCTCCCCTTTTGAATGTAATTATTAACTATCATAAAAATGACTGGAAGTCAATATATTAAAAAAGATATTGACTATCGGTCATTTTTTCG
>CAYRZL010000062.1:0-16347 GCA_964428795.1 uncultured Lachnospiraceae bacterium
TGCCGCCGCCATAGCTGCCGCCGCCATAGTTACCCTTTGCAGGTGGAACAGGAGGTTTGCCCTCCGGAGCATGTAAGGAATCATCGTTAAGAGGTGTTGCTTTTTCTTCAGCCATAATATTCTCCTTTCTACTGTTTTCAAATGTCTGAAAATTTATTCCAAAAATAATTAGGAATCTTAATTATCCTCTGCGCACTTCCGGATAATAGCAGGATAGTCCGTAGCGGCAGTAATCTGCAAAATCCCCGGGAGGGATCATTGTATTCAGATATTGTGCTTCGTTCTCACAATGAAATGCTGTTTCTATGTTTTTTTTCGTGAGTTGAACATCCCGAACGATTTCGCTCGCATGATCAAGGCGCCCCACGATCTTAAAAGCAGTAATTCCCATCTGAATAAAACGGTATATGGCACATTGTCCACATGCAAATTCGTGAAATTCATTGCAGAATGTCAGGTGTGCCTGCTCAAGTCTGGAAGTGAAATCTCCGCTTCCCGGACGACCATGAAATGCTGTGCTGCCGGTTCGCAGACTGTAGCAGAGTGCTCCGTGTTCTCCTCCGTGAAGGCCGAGGCAGTTTGCATCAGAATATCTGCATCCGTTCCGCATAAGAAATACTTCGTACTCCAATTCAGGAATATTTTGTGTGATAGATGCAATGTCATTGCTGTTTACTTCTCTTGGCAGGATGACTCTGTCCATGCCCGCATCGCGAAACCATCTTGCGGAATCTGTAGTCTGAATACCGCAAATGGTACTGGCAACAGCTTTCATATTATTTTCTTTGATCATGCCGATCATTTCGGGGATACTGGTAATGATCCCGTCGACCTTGTATCTGCTCAGTGCTTCTATATAATGCCTGATAAGCCGAAATTCCTCTGCATGATATCCGGGGGCGTTGAACGTAATGTAGAGACTGCAGCCCCGTGCATGTATCTGTTCGGTAATATC
This sequence comes from uncultured Lachnospiraceae bacterium, assembly GCA_964428795.1. Classification (GTDB taxonomy): domain Bacteria; phylum Bacillota; class Clostridia; order Lachnospirales; family Lachnospiraceae; genus CAYRZL01. The sequence goes on from CAYRZL010000062.1 coordinate 956, forward strand.
AGCGATATCCTCCAATATATATTTGTTGGCGGTTTCTTTGAACAATGTGAGCCTGTTTATGTCACTGTAATTGCCAAACTGCTGTTTCCAGTCATCACTGTAGAATCCCATATAAAATTCATCTGCTCCGGCATCAACCAGAGCGTCAAGATATTTCATATCATTAAAAGGCGCCAGTATCTTTACTTTCATATTCTGTTCCTGATTTCAAAAATTCGTCAGCCGGCCAATAAATAAAACGATCCGGCTTTCGGGTATACTTTGTTGACATGTTATATTTTGCATAGACACCTTTTCCAACGAGGAGAAAAGGAGTGTTGTTCGCTGTTGTTTCCATATATCCATTCATACAGGAAAAACCACATCTCGGTATTCCGATAAAACGATATCCTTCCGGTTGAGCGGAGGCGGCAAATTCGCAATTCTGACCACACGATACATAAGTATAGGGATAATGTGCATGAATCTGAATTTCATCGTCTATGTCCGAAAAATCCATGTGTTGAGATGTGATATCAATCTCAAATGCAGATACTCTTTTTCGCAGTGTATCAGGGAAAAAAACGCTTGTTATTTCTTCTGAGTATGCAGAATATCTCGGATCCCGAAAATTTTTGAAAAAGAGACGTCCGGCAGTAATATGGAAGGGAAAGCGCTTCTGCAGTTGTTCTGCAAAGTACAGCATACCATAATCATTGACAACCAGTTCATCTGCATATCCGCCGCAGCATTCAAAAAAATATTCGATATGTTGTTTCAATTGTGTGTTTTCATGCTCCGGAACAGTCGGAACAACGAGAGTGACACGAAATTGATTTTCGATAATGTATGTAAGCAGATTCGTTATAAAAAAATGAATGATCTTAAAGCAGTACTTACTGCAAAAATAAGAACCAAAATAGAATCTTTTGCAGTTTGTATCCTTAAGATGTTGTTTATAGGCGGCATCTGCATTATAATATTGACCAATATCTGACAGATTGTATGCTATGTTCATATGAGAACTCCTCTGTTTATTAAAATACATACAATCTTAATGGATTGTAATGCTGTAATAAATTTCTCTTAATAATCATTATACCAAATGAAAAACATTGTAACTAATTCTTTTACAGGTGTTAGTAATCTGAAATCCGAATGATAAAAAGAGGATTTTGGTATTGTTTTGTATTGTTTTGTGGTGTATAATTTATAGATTAAAGAGAAAAATAGCGTTTTGGGGGATAGACAATGAAGAAGGTATAGCAGATTTAAGGGGGTTATGTAACCCCCTATAATTTTAGCAGCCAGAATGTGGTTTCATTATTGTCAGAATCTTCAATATTTTCCGCGATCAGATCCAGTCCCCAGAGTTCTCCAGCGCGGATGCTGCAAATGACAGCGGTGGTCTTTGGCAGCTGACCTTTAGCCAGATATTCGGCAGCAAGGGCAGTGTCATCCATATACTGATATTTCAAATGGGGAAAACGTCTTGCCCGGGTGATGATCGTCTGTCCGATTGCCTGAGGGTGTGAAGCTACGGCATTCAATTCTTCCACAGAGATATCCGGGCTTTTTTTAAACAGACATTGATGTACATGCAGCACATATTCATCGATTTTTTCGTAATCAACCGGACTGAAGGACAGCAGAAACTCATCTACCATGCCGACGGTGGAGTTTTTTACACCCAGAACGCCATAGTCTACGTCGCCCTTTTGCATGGCATGTAAAATGTTTTCTGCACATACCAGCGGGATCAGCTCTGCATCTTCCATATTATTCCTTTTTACCAATTCCATTGCGGCAATCTCAGAAAAGCTTCCGGGAATGCCCATATAGCCTATTTTCATATATCAATGCTCCTTAGAATATGTAATCTGGTCTCGGACACGGATTGCTGTCCGAAGCTTCCTGCATAGTATACTTCATTTCTTCGTATCTGCCAATCCATTTTTTTAATTGATTCTTTGATCGTTTGCTGGTACACTATAATGCAGTGATGCGTTGAAGTCCTCCTGAAAAAATGCAGAGGCAAATATTTATCATGAAAGAAGGAATACATAAGATGATTTATAATACAAAGATTGCAAATCTGGAGCCTTCCAGATCCGTGACACTTATGGCGAAGGCGAAGGCTATGCAGAAAGAGGATCCGGAAATTCTCAATCTTACCGGAGGTGAGCCGGATTTTCCTACCCCGCAAAAAATCTGTGATGAAGTAACCAGACAGCTGGCGGCAGGTTACACCCATTATACGGACGGACCGGGAAATCCGGATCTGCGTGCGCGCATTGCCCGCAAATTGCGGGAAGAAAATAACAGTCCGTATACAGCGGAGCAGGTTCTTGTGACACCGGGAGCGAAATTTGCGGTTTATCTTGCGGTGCGTGCATTGGTAAATCCGGGAGATGAAGTACTGTGGCTGACACCGGGCTGGGTATCTTATCCTTCCATCGTGGAAGCGAGCGGGGGCATTCCGGTGGCTGTACATTTGAAATGGGATGAGGATTATCGGATTACCTTAGATGCCCTGGAAGCGGCATGCACCGGGCGGACGAAGGTATTGATCATCAATTATCCGAACAACCCGACAGGAAAAATTCTGACAGGGTCCGACAGAGAGGTTTTGACACAATTTCTCCGCAGACATCCGCAGATTTATCTTATTTCCGATGAAATATATGAGAAGATTATTTATGACGGAAATGAGGCTGTCAGCATGGCTTCCTATCCGGAATTTTTTGAGCGCGTTATCGTGATCAATGGATTTTCAAAATGTGCCGCCATGACCGGATGGCGTATCGGATATCTGGCATGTAATTCAGAACTGTTCAAAGTCATTTTGAAGCTGTATCAGCACACCATGAGCTGTACCAGCGGTTTTTTGCAGAAAGCTGCGACGATTGCACTGGATTGTGCGGAAGAGACGGAATATATGCGTCAGGAATATGAAAAGCGTAAAAAGCTGGTGGTTGAGGGATTGAATGCGCTGCCCCACGTACAGGTAATGGAACCCCAGGGAGCATTTTATGCGTGGGTCAGCTTTGATCTGGGAATGGACTCTCAAAAGCTGTGCAGCTGGCTGCTGGAGGAGGCAAAAGTGGCAGGCGTGCCGGGGGACGCTTACGGTGAGGAAGAGAAAAACTGTGTTCGTTTTTCCTTTGCCGCATCCGAAGATGCCCTGAAAAAAATGCTTCTCAACTTAAAGACAGTGTTAGAATAAGGGCAATTCAATCATCCTTTATAATGACAGAAACGCCGCCATGGACATGGCATGTGCCCGTTCATAATTTGCAAAATCAGGATCTTTACAGGCATCCGGCAGCATGGCATGATATGCCTGCAGACGTTTGATGAGCATATAAGATTTGATCAGCGCCTGATCCTTCTGATGCTTGCGCTCAGAATCACTCAGGTTGGAATCGGACAGATGCTGCATGGCGGTACGCTGTTTTGCCAGCATTTCCTTTAAATATACCATCTCTTTTCCTGTATAGATCGGAAAGACCAGCTTATTGACGATCAAAGTGATGACAGCGCCTGCACCCGTGTAGATGAGCCGCTGCAATAACACGGAGACTACCATGCTTCCGAGTGAAGTTACAGCCAGAGCGGAACAGGTAATGTATGCTACCGTTGCGCCATAGCCCTGAGCACCGTAGATCAAAAAGTTTGCAATAGTCATCAGTACGACTCTCTCCGGAAAGGTTGGAAACAGATAAAATAAAACAAAACATGCCATGATACCGCAGATGGTGCCTGCAAAACGCTGTCTTACTCTGGAAATGGTATTTTCCGTGACCGGAACCATCATGAAGAAAACGGAGATTACAAGCCAGTATACATTTTCCCATCCGCTCAGATAGGAAAATGCGATACATGGGGTCATGACAAGCACCAGTCTTAATGCGAAACGCATACGAAAAGAACGGATATCCGGTTTTTTCTCCCGGAAATTCAGCCGCTTATAATCGCTTTTGGGTGTTACCGTCTCGAATGCATGCCTGTATTTGCTCAGGAGCGCTCTGGCAGATGCGATGCTTTCTGCATCGTTCTGAAAGAAACAGAGACTGTTGATGACCTGGAATAAAGCCACAAACTGACAGTACCAGTTCACTTTTCCTGCCATACGGATGCTGGCACGGTTGTAAATATAGATTTCCCCGCTGATCTGTTTGTTGGTATCGCACAGCTTTTGCTGAAGGTTCTGCAAATCTGCGTTTTCTCTTTCTTTTTCACAAAGGGAGATCATTTCATCGCATAGTTCCATCCCCGTAAGGATATAATCCCGAATGGGATCTTTTTTTCGTTTTAATGACAATAAAACGATGACCACAAAAATAATTGCAAAGGATGCGCTCAAAGCTTCCAGACGGATGACAAGATCCCGTCCCCATGCAGGAGCCATCTGAAAGAAGATCAAAGCCATTCCGGCAGGAAAATAGTTGGTCGGGTTATATTCGTCGATCAGCAGGTAGGCAAGCCAGAACAGAGCAGCCGCATTTACAAGGATACACAGTACTATATTCAGACAGGCAACGGATGCCAGAATCGTCATGATCACATAAATGACGTAGGACTTCAGCATACATTCATAGTGATTGCTGATGTTTCTAAAACGCATAAATGACAGCGTAATAAAAGGTCCGATCATAGTATTGTTCATGCCGAACAGAAAATAATTCATAAAAAACACTAATGTTATGACAATCGTGGGAATGATTGCTTTTTCAATATATTTTTTGTAAAATGTCATTAGATATCACCTGCCTTATTGTAATGATAAAAGGTTCTGACGAGGAAGTCAACCGGTGATAAGATAATAAGCAGACGGAGGGAAATTATGCGTGTAGGAATGGGATATGATGTGCATAAATTGGTAGAAGGACGTAAATTGATCCTCGGTGGGGTAGAAATTCCGCATACGATGGGACTGCTCGGACACTCAGATGCGGACGTGGTCGTACATGCGATCATGGATGCTCTGCTGGGAGCCGTGGCACTTGGAGATATCGGAAAGCATTTTCCGGATACGGACGATAAATACAGGGGGATTTCCAGTATGCTCCTGCTGCGTCATGTGGGAGAGCTGCTGGAAAAAGAGCATTACGTTGTGGAAAATATTGATGCCACGATCATTGCGCAAAGACCGAAGCTACGTCCGTTTATCGAGCAGATGGAAGCAAATGTCGCCCGGGAATTGGGATTGGAAAAGAATCAGGTAAATATAAAAGCAACCACGGAGGAAGGGCTTGGATTTACCGGGACAGAGGAAGGAATAGCGGCCCAGGCGATCTGCGCGCTGTCCAGCATTTATGAGAACAGTGTGCTGGTCGGGGACAGTGAGGCGGCCTGCGGCGGCTGCAGCGGATGTCAGACAGAATAAAAGAGGTTTGTATATTGGATATTTTGATATTGTCTCAGGAGGAGAAAGAATCCACAAGATTTTTATATGAGCAGTGTTTCCCGGAAGATTCTTCCGCCTTTGTGGACTACTATTATAAAGAAAAATGCAGGGATAATGTCATAATGGGAGGGTATGAGGATGGTGTTTTGCAGACGATGCTCCATTTAAATCCCTACCGTGTGCGGATGTATGGCGATTTGCTGAGCGTGCATTACATTGTGGCGGTGGCAACTGCAGGGCAGGCAAGAGGACAGGGGAAGATGCGCATGCTGATGCGGCAGGGGATGCAATACCTGTATGAGCAGCAGGAAGCATTCACGTTTCTTATGCCTGCGAATCCGGCGTATTATACCTCTTTGGGATTTCGGTTCTGGGAGAACCAGCAGATTATCATTCATGAGATGACGGATTTTACGGTGGAGCAGGAGCGTGTTTATCCGTTGATTCCAAAAGAGGCAGAGCATGCGGCATGTTTTGCAAATGCTTTTCTGAAAAGCAGATATGATCTGTATGTGGAGCGGGATGCGGCATACTATCGCCGCCTTATTTTGCAGCAGAACAGTGAAAAAGGGAAGGTAATGGTTATAAAAAAGCAAACATCTGGTGACATATCGGGGGTTTTCTGTTATAGTAATGAAGAGAATATGGAAATTCGTGAGCCTATGTCTGATGAGGGCTGCAGGGAGATAAAAAAATCCTTCCTGATGGGAAGGATCATCCACCCGGAGCAGTTTGCGGTACATTTGAAAAGTGATGAGCCGGTTCAGAAGGAGTTTTTTCTGCGTGATCCGGTGATCTGGCAGAATAACGGAAGGTTTCAGCTTTACATTGACAGGCGGGGCGGCTCATTGAGGCGTCTTGAAATGCAGCCGGATACAGGCAGGCTGCAGGTGTACGACATTTCTGAGCTGGGACAGCGCCTGTTTGGGAATATGCGGATTTTTATAAACGAGGAAGTATAAAATGTTTTGGGATGTATCCCGGATAAATAAAGGCGGAGGGTATAGCTATGGCAAAGGCAGCATTGATCGTAATGGCAGCGGGAATGGGAAGCAGATTCGGCGGTTTGAAGCAGGTAGAGCCGGTAGGACCAAACGGGGAGGCGATTCTGGATTTCTCTGTTATGGATGCGAAACGTGCAGGATTTGACAAAGTGGTGTTTGTGATCAAGCATCAGATAGAGGACGATTTTAAGCGTCTGGTGGGCAGAAGAATTGAAAAACTCATTGATGTGGAGTATGTATTCCAGGAGCTGGATGCACTCCCGACAGGTTATGCCGTCCCAAAAGGAAGGACAAAACCGTGGGGCACCGGACATGCGGTGTTATGCTGTAAAGATGTGATAGACACCCCCTTTGCAGTGATCAACGCGGATGATTTTTACGGTTCTTCCGCTTACACACAGATCATGGAAGGACTGCAAAATACAGAAGATTATTGCATGGTCGGTTTCCGGCTCGGCAATACCATCACAGAGAACGGACATGTGTCCAGAGGTGTTTGCAGGATCAGGGACGGAAAGCTCGCGGCTATCACCGAGTGCACAAAAATTGATGCACAGTGCCATTACGAGGCGGAGGACGGTACACAGGTGCAGCTCTCACCGGATACGGTTGTATCTATGAATATGTGGGGATTTGGACCGGATGCTTTTGATTATCTGGAGCGTGATTTCAAAGCATTTTTAGAGAAAAACGGTGACAGCGAAAAAGCGGAATTTTATCTGCCGAGTATGGTAGATCATCTGATCCGTACCGGGAAAAAACAGGTACAGGTGCTGGTGGCAGAGGATAAATGGTATGGTGTCACCTACAAGGAAGATAAGGACAGCGTTGCAGCGGCCATCCGCCGGCTTGTTGATGAGGGCAGATATGACGTATGACGGAAAATGGTGGTAAATTATGAATAATAATTATATGGATTTAAAGGAAATTGTAAAGCAATTTGACGTTTCCGGTGAGGTGACGGATGTGCATCCAATCGGAAACGGACATATCAACGGAACCTTCGAGGTGACCTGCGGAGGAAGAGAATACATATTACAGGAGATTAACCATTATGTGTTTAAGCATCCGAAACGCGTGGTCAGCAACGTATTTCTGGTGACAGAGTATCTGCAAAAAAAAATTGAAGAGGAGGGCGGAAACCCGGACCGGGAGACGCTGCATTTTATCTATACAAAGGATGGAGATCAGCTTTTATACACAAACGACGATCACTATTATCGTCTGTATCGTATGGTGGAGGATGCGGAAGCCTTTGATGAGCTTGATGATAATGATTCTTTTTTCCATGTGGCAAGAGCGATCGGTATTTTTACCCGCCGTCTGCAGGATTTTGACAGCGGGAAGCTGTATGAGACAATTCCAGATTTTCATGATACGAGAAAAAGACTGTCCGCGCTTACAGACGCGATCCGGGCGGACATGTGCGGAAGAGTATCCGAGTGTATGAAAGAAATTACATTTGTTATGGATCGCATCGAGGGAATGGGGCGTATACTGGATGGCTTGAAGAATGGTTCTATTCCAAAACGTGTAACGCACAACGATACAAAGGTAAATAATATTCTGCTGGATCCTGCGACGAAGGAAGAGGTATGTGTGATCGATCTGGATACCGTGATGGAAGGTTCCATCCTGTATGATGTGGGAGATGCTCTCCGCTCGGGGTCGGCTACGGTATGGGAGAATGAACCGGACGTGAGCAAGGTGAAATTTGATCCGGAAAAATTCAGGGCGTTTATGGATGGTTTTCTGTTGGAGACAGCCGGTATGCTTACAAAACGGGAAAAGGAGCTTCTGGATTATTCCGCATGGCTGATCACCATGGAGCAGGGTGTGCGTTTCCTTACCGATTATTTCTCCGGAGATGCATATTTTTCCAAAATCGCTTATCCGACCCAGAATCTGGATCGCGCCCGCAACCAGTTTGCACTGGCGCTGGATATGGAGACGCAGAAAGATACCATGAGACAGATCGTGGATGAAATGCTTGAAAAGCACGGATGCTAAAAGTGTTTGACATTTCAAAGGTGATTTGCTAGAATCTACAACGTATAGAAGCGAAAGGCTGAGAACGGGAAGAGTACATGTATTTGAGTGCATCAGAGATGAATGGTCGCTGGCTGAGAGCCATTCTTGCAGGAGATATATGGAAGTGCGTCCGGGAGCTGATGCGGTGAACGGGGTTGAGTCGGATGAATTGACTGATAATAGCCGCATACGTCTGCACACGTTACGTGATCGAGTGAAAGATGTTTTGTTTGAGAGAAGCATCTTTAAGAAGAGTGGAACCGCGAAACCTCGTCTCTTTGTGAGACGGGGTTTTGTTTTATGAAATGTATCTCTTTTTCCCGTGAAGTCGGGACAAAAGGGGATGCGGTACACTTAAGAATACGCTTCATAGAATAATATAAGTGTAACTGTTCAGAACAGTTACAGAAAAATATGATTTCAGGAAGTGAAGTAGATGGGTATTATAGCTCAGATTAAGGAAGAATATCAGATTATAAGAGAGCGGGATCCGGCAATCAAAACGCCGATGGAGATACTTTTGTATCCCACATTTCAGGTGATGCTCAGTTACCGCAGAGCACACAGGTTATATGAAAAAGGACATTATTTCCGCGCGAGACTGATTTCCCAGCGGGCAAGAAAGCGGACCGGAATTGAGATTCATCCCGGTGCTCAGATCGGAAAAGGCTTTTTCATCGACCATGGCAGCGGTGTTATCATCGGTGAGACGACCATCATCGGAGACAACGTGACGCTGTATCAGGGGGTGACTTTAGGCGGTACGGGAAAAGAGACCGGAAAGCGACATCCGACTTTGGGGGACAATGTGATGGTCAGCGCCGGGGCAAAGATACTTGGCTCCTTCAAAGTGGGGGACAATTCCAAGATCGGCGCCGGAGCTGTGGTGATCAAAGAGGTGCCGCCAAACTGCACGGTAGTAGGCGTGCCGGGGCGCATCGTAAAACAGGATAACGAAAAAATCTGTATCCCGCGGGACAATATGGACCAGGTACATCTGCCGGATCCGGTGATGGAGGATATCAATATGCTGCAGCGTGAAAACTCTGCATTATGCAACAAACTGTTAGATTTGGAAAAAGAAATACGGGAGTTGAAAAAAAAGAAATGAAAATCTTTAATACGCTGACAAGAACAAAAGAAGAATTTGTACCTCTGGAGGAGGGAAAAGTAAAAATGTATGTGTGCGGACCTACCGTATACAATTTTATCCATATCGGAAATGCACGTCCGATGATCGTATTTGATACGGTGAGACGTTATATGGAGTACAAAGGTTACGAAGTGAACTATGTGTCAAACTTTACCGATGTGGATGACAAGATCATCAAAAAATCAGTGGAGGAGGGCATTCCGGCAGAGGAAGTGGCGCAGCGTTATATCGAAGAATGCAAGCAGGACATGGCAGATATGAATGTAAAGCCTGCAACCACACATCCGCTGGCAACACAGGAGATTCAGGGAATGCTGGATATGATTGCTGTGCTGATCGAGAAGGGGTATGCATATGCGGCTGCTGACGGTACGGTATACTATCGTACCCGTAAATTCAAAGATTACGGTAAGCTGTCCCACAAAAACATTGATGATCTGCAGGCTGGTCACAGAGATATCAAGGTGACCGGCGATCTGAAAGAAGATCCGCTGGATTTTGTGCTCTGGAAGCCGAAAAAAGATGGGGAGCCATACTGGGAGTCTCCATGGTGTGACGGGCGTCCGGGCTGGCATATCGAGTGCTCTGTTATGTCAAAGAAATATCTGGGAGATGAGATTGACATTCATGCGGGCGGTGAGGATCTGATCTTCCCCCACCATGAGAATGAGATCGCACAGAGTGAGGCGGCAAACGGTGTTGAATTTGCAAAATATTGGATGCATAACGCATTTTTGAACATTGATAACAAAAAGATGTCAAAATCTCTTGGAAATTTCTTTACCGTCCGTGAGATTGCAGAGAAATATGATCTTCAGGTTCTGCGTTTCTTTATGCTGTCTGCCCACTACAGAAGTCCGCTGAACTTCAGTGCAGATCTGATGGAGGCTGCAAAGAATGGTCTGGAACGTATCTGCACAGCGGCAGAGCTGCTTCACCGTCTGATGGATAACGGGGCAGAGAGCGATATGACAGAGCGCGAGCAGGAGCTTATGAAGCAGGCGGCTGTTTACACCGAAAAATTTGAGTCTGCCATGGAGGATGATTTCAATACTGCGGATGCGGTTTCGGCTGTGTTTGAGCTGGTAAAATTTATCAATACAAATCGTGATGAGAACGATACGAAAGACTACTTTGAGGCTCTGTACCGTCAGTTGTTTACGCTCTGCGATGTGCTGGGTATTATTCTGGAGAGAGAAGAGGAAATGCTGGATGCTGATATTGAAAATCTTATTGCAGAGCGTCAGCAGGCAAGAAAAGAAAAGAATTTTGCCAGAGCAGATGAGATCAGAGATCAGCTCCTTGAGATGGGTATTGAACTGAAGGATACAAGAGAAGGGGTTACATGGAAAAGGGTATAGACGCATATATCAGAGAGCAGTTTCAGATCAAAGATACGGATATCCGCACCTACTCGCCTCTGACACTGGCATATATCGGAGACGGTGTGTTTGAGCTGGTGATCCGCTCGATCATAGTGGGGCATGGCAATACGCGTCCGAATGAACTGCACAGACAGACCAGCCATATCGTAAAGGCTCACACCCAGTCTGAGCTGATGGAAAGTTTGCTTCCGCTGCTGACAGAGGAGGAGGAAGCGGTATATCGGCGGGGACGCAACGCAAAATCTGCCACCATGGCAAAAAATGCTACGATGACAGATTATCGTCGTGCCACGGGATTTGAGGCGTTGATCGGCTATCTGTATCTGCAGAATGATTTTCCCCGGATCGTGGAATTGACCAGACATGGATTGGAAAAACTGAAATTACTATAAGAGGGCGGTGTGCCCGGAGGTTTTTATATGAGATATGAAGAGTTGACCATCGAGGGGCGGAATGCGGTTTTGGAAGCCATGCGTTCCGGAAAAACCATCGATAAACTGTTCGTGCAAAAGGACTGTAAGGATGGTCCGATTCAGACTATCCTTCGGGAAGCGAAAAAGCACGATGTGATTGTGAATTTTGTAAACAGAGACAGACTGGATCAGATGTCCGGGACGAAGAGACATCAGGGAGTCATCGCTTATGCGGCAGCATATGAATATGCGGCCATTGATGATATGTTGGAATTGGCAGCCGAAAAGAATGAGGATCCGTTTTTGATCCTTCTGGATGGAATCGAGGATCCTCATAATCTGGGAGCGATCATCAGAACCGCAAATCTGGCAGGCGCTCATGGGGTGATCATTCCGAAGCGGCGCGCTGCAGGATTGACTGCTACCGTGGCAAAAACCTCCGCCGGAGCAATCAATTACACTCCGGTAGCCAAGGTAACCAATCTGATTGCGGCAATGAAGGAGCTTAAAGATAAAGGTATGTGGTTTGTCTGTGCTGATATGGATGGGGAAATGATGTACAGGCAGAATCTCACCGGTTCCATCGGGCTTGTAATCGGGAATGAGGGAGAAGGCGTCAGCAAACTGGTGCGGGAAAACTGCGATTTTATTACATCCATCCCTATGAAGGGGGACATTGATTCTCTGAATGCCTCAGTGGCAGCGGGCGTGCTCGCCTTTGAGATCGTGCGTCAGCGGATGCAGATAATTAACGGGTTGTAAAGCGCGAAATGTCTGTTATAATGAGGATAAAAGTTTGGGAAAAAGGTATGAGACATTGTCCGATGAGGCGTTGATCGAACAGCTTCGTGGCGGAGACAGGGAAATCATGGATTTTCTGATGGAAAAATATAAAAATCTGGTTCGACGCCATGCAAATACAATGTTTTTGCTTGGCGGAGATACGGATGATGTGATACAGGAAGGGATGATCGGGCTGTTTAAAGCGATTCGGGATTTTGACCCGGCTATGAAAAGCACGTTTTTCCATTTTGCCGATTTGTGCATTTCCAGGCAGATTTATACAGCGATAGAGGCGGCGTCAAGAAAAAAACATGGTCCTTTGAATTCGTATATCTCTCTGTACGAGTCAGACAGAGGGCTGAATGATGAGCAAAATCCAATGCTTTTGCAGGCGGACGTCCTGACCAATCCGGAGGAACTGGTTATCGGCGAAGAAAATGCAAAGCAGTTTCTGAAAACTGTGCGGGAGAGTCTCAGCAACATGGAAAACCAGGTGCTAAGCCTTTACCTGGAAGGTATGAATTATCGTCAGATAGCGGAGAAGATGGGAAGAGATGAAAAGTCTATCGACAATGCATTGCAGCGGATCCGGTCAAAAATCAGCCGGATTTTGTGAATGGGTTTGAATATAAGAAAAACAGGGTTATAAATCAGGGAAAAAAGTTTTTTTGGTTAGGAGCAGGATGACAATATGAGTGAACAGTTGATAGCGGGAAAGGGAAACCCGCTTGGATATGAGAAAATAAGCAAATTGATCAGGGCATATGCATTGCCCAGTGTACTTTCCATGGTGGTAAATGCATTGTACAACATTGTGGATCAGATTTTTATTGGCAGGGGTGTAGGTTATCTGGGTAACGGAGCTACCAATGTCATTCTACCGTTTACAATTCTGGGCATTGCATTGGGATTGTTATTTGGTGACGGAGGAGCAGCTTATTTAAGCCTGCAGCTTGGCAGAGGAGAGAAGGCACAGGCGTCAAAAGGTGTTGCAAATGCCATGGTGGGACAGATCGTTACAGGAATTGCCCTCTGTGTGGTATTGCTTGTGTTCCTGAAACCGATCTGTATTTTGTTTGGTGCGACGGAAAATATACTGCCCTATGCGTTGGACTATGGCGGTATTATTGCGCTTGGTATGCCGATCGTAGTGTTCAGCTCGGGTATGGCAGGCATTATCCGTGCGGATGGTTCACCGAAGATCAGTATGCTTGGTCTTATGTTGGGATGTATCATCAATATTGTACTGGATGCGGTGTTTGTGCTGGTGCTTGGATGGGGCGTAGCCGGAGCGGCTGTTGCTACCATTATCGGTCAATATGTGAATGGTGCGCTGTTTATTTGGTATCAATGGCACTATAAAAATGTGGAATTGCACCGGGATTATTTCAAAGTGAAATTTTCTGTGCTGGAAAAAGTTATGGGGCTTGGAATTTCCAGTTTTATTACCCAGATTGCGGTGGTTGTGGTTATTGTTGTCATCAACCGTCTGCTGGTTTATTATGGCGGACTGTCTAAATATGGAGAGGATATTCCAATCACAGCGCTGGGCGTTACGATGAAGATCAATAATATTCTGATCGGTATTTTTACGGGTATTGCTACCGGATGTCAGCCCATTATCGGTTTTAATTATGGAGCAGGAAAAACAGACAGAAGTAAACAGACATTGTTTCAGGCAGTTATCATTGCCAGCATCTGTGCGGCAGTTGCCACAGCTTGTTTTCAACTGTTTCCGATGCCGATTGTCAGCATTTTTGGTTCGGAATCAGAATTGTATAATGAGTTTGCGGTGAAATGTCTGCGGATCTTTTTGATGCTCTGTATTTTTGATGGCTTTAACAATGTGGCAGCAGTCTTTTTTCAGGCAATCGGAAAACCGGGACGGGCTGCAGTTTCCACTTTGCTTCGTCAGACTATATTCCTCATTCCTCCTGCATGTATTTTTGGGGCGATCTGGGGTGTGGAAGGAATATTGTATGCAGGACCGTTTGCGGCTGCGGCTTCCGCACTGATGATTTTCTTTATTATTTGTCCGCAGGTGAAGAAACTTTAGGGTTATCACTTGGGGATGGAATTTGCGTTGTCAAGTGTCCGGAAGAAAGAGGATGAAAACAAGAGAATGAAATATTTACGTGATATGAATTGGGGGCGGGATGCCCTGTTGAAAAAATATGCTGCTTATGACTTTCCGTACATCAATATCGGGGCAGAGGTGGATGTGACCGGATTGTATGATTTTGCAAAGAAGAACGGACTATCTTTTTACTGTGCCATGATCCATACAGTGACGAAAATTGCGTTGGAGATCAGAAATTTCAGTTATCGTATGCTGGATGACGGAACTCCGGTCATGTGTGACAGTTTATCTCCGTCTTTTACTTATCTTCCGAAGGGAGAGGAGCAGTTTTATATTGTGGAGCTGCCCTTTGAGGAGGATGTGATTTCCTTTTGCCGGCATGCCAGGGCTCAGGCAGAAGCAATGGCAGAAGAGACGGAGCATTCTTATATGCCGGAGAAGGATCATGTTGGGATTCTTTATATTTCCTGTATTCCTTGGATTCGGTATACACATTTCGTCCGTACTGTTGATAAGGGTGGAAAAGATAATATTCCGCGCATTTCCTGGGGGAAATATGTGCGGGACGATAAAGGGAGAATGATGATGCCGCTGTCGGTGCAGGTGCATCACGGAATGATGGACGGATATCATGTCGGTATGTTTTTCGAAAAGCTGGAGGCATATCTGCGCATGTTTTAAAATCCCGGTTTGTCGCTTTGACGAGAGACTGTGGCTCCGGATGTTTTTGGGATTGTGAGGCATCGCATGTCTTCCAGTCCTGCTAAGAGAATGATTTCCTTTCGCACTTCTTTGCACTGGATTTTTCGCAGAAGGGGACAGACAATCCTTTATTTGCGCCTGCGCTACGAAAAGAAACCTCCACCGGAGCTTTCTTTCGCATGCTTGGCAACAAACCGTTCAGACTTTTCTTCATATTCACATGTCAGGTTTTATTTTGCAGATCTTCAATCAATTCCTTTGGACAATCTGTCAGTGTCATGATCTCTTTGAGCGTCATTCCATGGGCAAGCATATTTTTAATGATCTGTTTTTTACTTTCTAATTCACCATTAGCAAATCCATCCTCATACCCATCTTCACGATCCATTTCCCGTAGAAGAGAAGGATTATAATCAACCAAAAACATATTCACTACCTCCGATCGGTTCTTT